>NZ_UWOA01000032.1:0-65706 GCF_900604305.1 Mycobacterium sp. P7213 | reverse complement strand
GCCGTATCTCAGTCCCAGTGTGGCCGGACACCCTCTCAGGCCGGCTACCCGTCGTCGCCTTGGTAGGCCATTACCCCACCAACAAGCTGATAGGCCGCGGGCCCATCCCACACCGCAAAAGCTTTCCACCACACACCATGAAGCGCGTGGTCCTATTCGGTATTAGACCCAGTTTCCCAGGCTTATCCCAAAGTGCAGGGCAGATCACCCACGTGTTACTCACCCGTTCGCCACTCGAGTACCCCCGAAGGGGCCTTTCCGTTCGACTTGCATGTGTTAAGCACGCCGCCAGCGTTCGTCCTGAGCCAGGATCAAACTCTCCAAACAAAAACCATTTGGAAACAATCCCAAAACATCAGTCAAAAACTGACATCAAAAAAACGCCACACCCCCAACACGGGGCGCCGAAGGCATGGCAGAAACAACAACAAACAAAAACCACCAAACACACTATTGAGTTCTCAAACAACACGCCCACCTGAACGCGCAGTCGAACCGCGGCTAAAAGCCGCGTATCGGCAGTGCGGGCAGATGAAAACCCCCGGAATCGCATCTGAATCTCTGTCGATTCCGCGGGCTTGTCGCGCTCCCCCGGCTTGGCCGTGTCGCGGCGACGTCGATAAAGTTACGCGAGGTGAAACTGGGAGTCAAATCCGCTGCTAGCAGGCCCTTTTCAGCCGGTTCAAGATCAACTCCGGCGCCCGCCGGGGGCGGTTCGGGCCCTGCTCTAGACCCGTTCCACCCCCGCCACGTTGCGCTTGCCGCGGCGCAGCACCAACCACCGGCCGTGTAGGAAATCGTCGGGCTGCGGCGTCCATTCCTCGCTGTCGACGCGCACGTTGTTCACCGAGACACCGCCCTCGCCGACAGTGCGCCGGGCCGCGCCCCGACTTGCCGACAGCCCGGTGGCGACCAACAGGTCGACAATGCTGTCCGCGGTTCCGGGCTCCAGCTGCGCGACCGAGGTCTCTTGCAGGGCCGCGGTCAGGGTGGATTCGTCCAATCGGGTGAGCTCGCCCCGGCCGAACAGTGCCTGGCTGGCCAGCTCCACCGCCTCGGTCGCGGCCTCCCCGTGCACCAAGGTGGTGAACTCCCGGGCCAGGGCGCGCTGGGCGGCGCGCTCGTGCGGGCGTTGCGCGGTCGCTTCCTCCAGTGCGGCCAGCTCCTCGGCCGACAAGAAGGTGAACCAGCGCAGGTAACGGATCACGTCGGCGTCGGCGGTGTTGAAGAAGTACTGATACCAGGCGTACGGGCTGGTCATCTCGGGATCCAGCCACAGGCTCCCACCGCCGGTGGACTTGCCGAACTTAGTGCCGTCGGCGGCGGTAACCAGGGGCACCGTCAACGCGTGCACGGTCGCGCCCGACTTCTGGCGCACCAGCCGCACCCCGGCGATGATGTTGCCCCACTGATCGGAGCCGCCGATCTGCAGCGAACAGCCGTAGCGCTGATGCAGCTGCACGTAGTCGTTGGCCTGAAGGAGCATGTAGCTGAATTCGGTGTAGGAGATGCCCTCATCGAGTCGGCGCCGGATGGTGTCGCGGTCCAGCATCACGTTGACCGAGAAGTGTTTGCCCACGTCACGCAGGAATTCCACCGCCGACAGCGGCGCGGTCCAGTCCAGGTTGTTCACCACCACGGCACCGGTCGGGCCGTCGTCGAAGTCGACGAAGCGCTCCAGCTGCCCGCGGATCCGCTCGGACCACTCAGCCACGGTGTCCGCGGTGTTCAGGGTGCGTTCGCCGCTGTCGCGAGGATCGCCGATGAGCCCGGTGGCGCCGCCGGCCAACACGATGGGCCGATGCCCGGCCCGCTGGAAGCGGCGCAATGCCAGCAGCGGCACCAGGTTTCCGGCGTGCAGGCTCGGCGCGGTCGGGTCGAATCCGGCATACACCGTGATCGGTCCGCGCGTCACGTCGGCGGTCAGGGCGTCCAGGTCGGTCGACTGGGCGATCAGCCCGCGCCAGGTCAGCTCGTCGAGAATCGTCGTCGGCATGGGTTGATTTTCCCGGATCAGTCCGAGGCGCCCGGCGCCGGTGCCCGCGGGCTGCGTCGGTACGCCGAAACCTCGGGTGTCCCGGGCGCCCACAGCCGCCACGGCCGGTCGGCGGCCTGACTGACGCCCACGCGCGGCCCGGCCTGTGCCGGCAGCGGCCCGCCGAGCTGCAGCCGCACCGGGCTGCGTGGGGCGAACAGGTCGATTCCGTTGTCCGCCATGGTGATTCCCAACGCGGAGCAGAGGTTGCCCGGACCGCGGGCCAATGCCACGTCCGGCACGGTGTCACCGCGGCGGGCTTGGACCAGCTGCTTACCCGCGGCGATAACCGCCGCCCGCAGCAGCACCGCGGCGGCCGTCCCGTCCGGGCCGCAGACCACGTTGGCGCAGATGTGCATGCCGTAGCTGCGGTAGGTGTAGAGGCGCCCGGGCGGGCCGAACATCACGGTGTTGCGCGGGGTGGGGCCGCGGTAGGAATGCGCCGCCGGGTCCGGCCAGGGCCCGCTCGGCACGCCCCCGTAGGCCTCCACTTCGACGATCGTGGCGTCAACGCCGCGGCAGGTGAGGGTGGCGCCGAGTAATCGGTGGGCAGCCGCGAGCGGATCCACGGCAAGCCGGACAGCACTCACGCTGGGAGATTCTGCCTTGCGGCCCCAACCCCTTGACAGGGTGCCGTGCCGGGCAGATTATTCATCACATGGTGATTTCATCGCGTGATGAATTCTTGGCATCGGGTCCTGCCGTGGCGATCGATCACCTGCGGGTGGCGCGCGGCAAGCGGCCGGTACTGCACGACCTCTCGGTGCAGATCGCCCCGGGCACCATCACCGGCCTGCTCGGGCCGTCCGGCTGCGGCAAGACCACCCTGATGCGCGCCATCGTGGGCACTCAGCTGATCACCGGCGGCCGGGTCGAGGTGCTCGGCAGCCCGGCCGGCTCCCCCGCGCTGCGCCACCGGGTCGGCTACATGCCGCAGCAGGCCACCATCTACGACGACCTGCGAGTGGTCGACAACGTGCGGTACTTCGCCGCACTCACCGGGGTCGACACCCGCGACGCCGACGATGCGATCGAGCTGGTGGACCTGCGCCAGCACCGCGGCGACTACTGCGCCAACCTGTCCGGCGGGCAGCGCGCCCGGGTCTCCCTGGCCTGCGCCCTGGTCGGCCGGCCGGACCTACTGGTGCTCGACGAGCCGACGATCGGCCTGGACCCGGTGCTGCGCGCCGAACTCTGGCAGCAGTTCGCGGCGCTGGCCCGGCGCGGCACCACCTTGCTGGTGTCCAGCCACGTGATGGACGAGGCCGAGCACTGCGGCGATCTGCTGCTGATGCGCGAGGGCCGGCTGCTGGCGCGTACCACCCCGCGACGACTGCGAGAGGAGACCGGATGTCAATCGATGGAAGAAGCGTTCCTGTCCATCATCCGGCGCACCACCGCGCCCCGAGCCGGCTGACCGGAGCCCTGCAGCTACGGCCCTTCGCGGCCACCACGCTGCGAATCCTGCGCCAGCTGGCAGGTGATCACCGCAGCGTCGCGATGATCCTGCTGGTGCCCAGCCTGGTCATCACGCTGATGTACTTCATGTTCTCGGGCGCCGTGCACCCGCCGGGTACGCCGTCGCCGTTCAACGCCGCCTGCCTGGTGCTGCTGGGCCTGTTCCCGCTGTTTCTGATGTTCGTGATCACCGCGATCACCATGCAGCGCGAACGCGCCTCGGGAACCCTGGAGCGCATCCTGACCACCCCGCTGCGCCGGGGCGACCTGCTGGCCGCCTACGGGACCGCGTTCTCGATCGCGGCGGCCGCGCAGGCCAGCCTGGCGTGTCTGGTCGCATTCTGGCTGCTGGATTTCCACACCGCGGGCAGCCCGGCATGGGTGTTCGGGGTCGCGATCATCAACGCGGTGCTCGGCGTCGGCCTGGGGCTGCTGTGCAGCGCGTTCGCCCGCACCGAATTCCAGGCCGTGCAGTTCATTCCGCTGGTGATGGTGCCGCAGCTGCTGCTGGCCGGAATCATCGTGCCGCGCGCGGCGATGCCGGAGTGGCTGCAGTGGGTGAGCAACGCCATGCCGGCCAGCTACGCCCTCGAAGCGCTGCAGCAGGTGGGCGCCCACCCGGACCTGACCGGTGTCGCCGTGCGCGACATCGTCATCGTGCTGGCGTTCGCGACCGCGGCACTGGGACTGGCCGCGGTCACGCTGCGGCGACGGACCGCGTAATGGCCACCGCGTCGAACAGCCGCAGACCGGGTCGCCCGTCCGGCGGCTCGGACAACCGAGAGAAAATCCTGAGCGCGGCCCGAGAGCTGTTCGCCCGCAATGGTTTCGCGAACACCTCGATTCGGGCGGTGGCCGCCGCGGCGGGCGTCGACGCGGCGCTGGTACACCACTACCACGGCACCAAGCAGCAGCTGTTCGCCGCTGCGGTCGAGCTGCCGATCGATCCGATGGCGGTGCTGGGGCCGTTGCGCGAGACGCCGGTCGAGCGACTCGGGCGCACCCTGCCCGAACTGCTGCTGCCGCTGTGGGATTCGCAGGCCGGCACCGGCGTGATCGCGGCGATGCGGTCCATGCTCACCGGGACCGAGGTGCCCTTGGCCCGGTCGTTCTTTCGTGACATCGTGATCGCCGAACTCGCCCCGCGCATCGACGAGCCGTCCGGAACCGGCGTGCTGCGCGCCGAGTTCGCCGCCAGCCAGTTGATGGGCGTGGTGGTCGCCCGCTACATCGTCGGGCTCGAGCCGATCGCCTCGCTGCCCGCGCGGGAGGTGGTGGCGATGATCGCCCCGACCCTGCAGCGTTATCTCACTGGGGAGCTGCCGGACCCGCTTGGGCAATGAGCAGGGCGTGTTCGTCGTCGCCGATGGTTTCGGACTCGTCGATCAGCAGCACCGGGATGTCGTCGTCGATGCGGTAGGCCCGGTGCAGGCGCGGGTTGTAGAGCGCCTGGTTGCCGGAGCCACCGGAGCGCCGCACCAGCAGCAGCGGCCCGCGGTCGGCCGGGCAGACCAGGATGTCGAGCAGGTCCTGGGCGATCATGGTCGGCCACCGGCCAATTCGCCACGCACCGCGGCGGTCAGCCGTTTGAACTGCCGGCTGCCGGCGTCGTAGTACCAGGCGTTGCGTCCTGCCTTGGGCAGCCCGGCGTCGCGCAGCGCGCCCACCACCGGTCGGTACACGGTGCTCAGCGACAGGTCCGGCACCACGTGGATGACATCGGGACCGACACCGGACGGAAGCGCGGCCACCGCCTCGCTGAGGTCGGCCGCGGTGATGGTGGCGCCGGGCTGCACGGTCACCGCCGACACCACCAGGTCCGCCCCCTCCGTCGGCACCCGATAGGTGACGGCCAGGTCCACGCCGGTGACGGCGCCCAGGGCGTCGGTGATGACTACCGGGAAGGCGATCCCGCGGTCGGTGCGGATGCTGGATGCGCGCCCGCCGACCAGCCAGTAGTCGCCGTCGGCGTCGCGCCGGAACAGGAACTCGGTGGAGATCCAGGTGTCGGCCGGCGCGAACACCCCGCGCTTGACCGAGGCCGACGGGTCGATAGGTCCGCGCGGCTTGGCCAGCATCACGCCGACTTCATCGGTCTCGGCGACTCGCACGAAACCGCGGTCGTCTTCCAGGATCAGGTCGTGATCGCAGTCGTAGGCGGCCAGCTCGACATCCACCGCGCCGGGCAGCGGGCGCCCCTTGCTGCCGACCTTGGCGCCGGAGACGTTGGCCAGCACGGCCTGACCGTCCTTGGTGGCGAAGAACTCGACGACGTGGGCCGGCGCGAACACGTCGGTCACCCGGTTCCACAGGCCGACGGGCATACCGGAACCGATGAACAGCCGGACCGGGTGGTTGCCCTGCAGGACGAAGTTCGGGTCGTCGATGACCTCACCGAGCATCGCCCAGGTGTAGGACACCACGCTCACGCCGTACTGACGGACCTCGTAGACGAACCGGTCCGGGTTCAGGCCGCGCGAGAGCGCGATGCGGGCCCCACCGACCACGGCACCGCCGAGGCTGACCAGGAGTCCGGACTCGTGGTGCAGCGGTGTGAGGCAGTACACCGTGTCGTTGGGGCCCAGGGCCGCTGTCGACGCGGTGCCGAACGCCGAGAGCGCCCAGCGGAAGTTGGTGATCTGCTTGGCCACCAGCTCGCCGGCCGCGTTGCCGAAGGCCACGAATGCCAGGTCGCGGGCGAAACCGGGGTTCGGCCGGTACCAGCCGGGCAGTTCGACGGCGTCCGGGTCGATCTGTTCCATGTCGACGACGTCGATGTCGGTGGGCAGGTCCAGGTCGCGGGCTTCACCACCGCCGAGCACCAGCACCTGGCAGTCCAGTTCGCGGGCGGCCGCGCCGACCAGCTCCAGGGTCTCCGGGTCGACGATGATGTCGGAGATGCCGCCCAGGTGAGCCGCGGGCAGCAGGTCGCCGTCGGTCGGCATCAGCACGGCCACCGCACCCAGCCGAGACAGCGCCGCGATCGCGACCAGGGCGCTGGGCCGGGTGGCCATCAGCACGCCGACGTGGACGCCTTGGCGCACCCCGACTTCGATCAGGCCGCGGACGACGTTGTCGATGCGCTTGTTGACCGCCTCGTAGGTGTGCACGCGCCCGTCGAACAAGAGGAATTCGCCGTCGGGTGAGTCGGCGGCCTGCTCATCGATGATGCGGCCCAGCGAGATGCGGGTGTGGTCGTTGATCTGTCCGAGTCGGGCCAGCCGCGGCAGGGTGCGCGCGGTCTCAACGGCCATGGTGCGCATCGATTTCTGCGCCGCCACCATGGCGTCCGCGGCGCCGCGCGCCAGCGTCAACGCGACCTCGGAGGCCTCACCCAGCCCGTGCGCGATCCGCGACGTCATCGCCACACCGCGCTTGTCGCCTTCGGACGGCTGCGCGGACATCAGCGCCACGCCGGCCGGCTGCGGACCCATTCCGGACTGCCACAGCACCCAGCGCGCCACGGTCGGCCAGGTCAGTTCGGCGGCCTTGGAACCCACCACCAGACCGAAGTGGCCTGCCCGCAACAGATATTCGAAGACCTTGGCGTCGGGCGCCGCGCGGCGGATCCCGCGAACCGCCGCCGGCTGCCCGATGTCATCGACCTCGCCGACGAATGCCAGCACCGGACAGGTGATGTCGGTGAGCGTGACCAGCTGACCGTTGATCGCGAAACCACCCGTCATCATCCGGTTGTGGGCGATGAACTGCTTGAGCAGCTCGGAGATCGCCGGACCCGACCAGGCGATCCAGCCTTCGGACTCCAGGAAGCGGCGCTGCGCCTCGCGCGGCAGCAGGGCTTCGCGGTCATGCAGCTGGCGCAGGAAGTCCATCCGCGCCTTCGCCGTCTTGAGCGGGTCCATCATCTGGAAGCCCAGGCGAGCCTGCCATCCGGAGATGTCGAGCCGGTTGAAGACGTGGTCGGCCATGAAGCCGGCGACACCGGAGGCCAGATTGGGCGGCAGTCCCATCGGCAGCGCGGCCAGCGTGTCCACCGGAGAACCGAACGCGATGATGCTGGCGATGTTCTTCGAATGCCGGTATGCCCCGGTCTGATAGGCGAACATGCCGCCCTGGGAGTAGCCGGCCACGTGCACGTCGCGCCCGGTGGTCTCGGCGACGGTGTCGATGGCCTGGCTCAGGCCGACGATGTGGTCGGCCAGGTTGCGGCGCATGCCGCCTTCGATCTGGTCCGGTGAGCCGAAGTCGATCACCCACGGGTCCACGCCGGCGGCCCGCAGAATGCCGACCGCGCCCTCCTCTTGCGTGACGTCCCACATGTTTGCCGACATCATCATCGGGTGCACCAGCAGCACCGGCGGTCCGGGCTGCGGTTGACCCGGTCGGCTGTCCGGCGGGAAGTACCGCCGCAGCTTGTACATCGGGGTGCTCTCGACGATCTGGAACGGTGAGGGCACAGTTCCGGTCTCCAGACCGCCCCAGCGCAGCACCTCCAGGCCGTTCTGTGCGGTGGCCACCAGCCACTCGACCGGCCGGGTGATGGCCGACAAGTTCAGATCCACCGCTGCTCCCCTACGTTGCGCACGATCCTGGAATGACGTGCACATTCTGGCATATCAGGGCCGTTCTTCCGGCTGGTTCACCATTCGCCGAGGGGCAGGCAGTACCGTTCCAGCAGTGGCACACCTGCTCGGAGCTGAGGCCCTTCACCTGCGGTACCCCACCGGTGTGGTGTTGGACTCAGTCACCCTCGGGGTCAATGACGGCGCCCGGATCGGCATCGTCGGGCGCAATGGCGACGGCAAATCGTCGCTGCTGCGGCTGCTGGCCGGCGCCGCCACCCCGGACTCGGGCCGCGTCACCCGGCGCAGCGGACTGCGGGTCGGGTTGCTGGACCAGGCCGACACCCTCGCCCCGGACAGCACGCTGGGGGCGTCGCTGGTCGGTGACCAGGCCGACCATGAATGGGCCTCCAATCCGCGAATCCGCGACGTGGTGGACGGCTTGGTCTCCGACATCGCATGGGACGCAACCATCTCCGGGCTGTCGGGCGGGCAACGCCGGCGAGTGCAGTTGGCGGCCTTGCTGATCGGCGAATGGGACGTGATCTGCCTCGACGAGCCGACCAACCACCTCGACGTCGAGGGAATCACCTGGCTGGCGCGCCATCTTCAGCAGCGCTGGGCTCGCAGTGCCGGCGCCCTGCTGGTGGTCACGCACGACCGGTGGTTTCTCGACGAGGTGGCCACCACCACCTGGGAAGTGCACGACCGCATCGTGGAACCGTTCCAGGGCGGCTATGCGGCCTATGTTCTGCAGCGGGTGGAGCGCGACCGGATGGCCGCGGCCAGTGAGGCCAGGCGGCAGAACCTGTTACGCAAAGAGTTGGCCTGGCTGCGACGTGGGGCACCGGCGCGCACCTCCAAGCCGAAGTTCCGCATCGAGGCGGCCAACGCGCTGATCGCCGATGTTCCGCCGCTGCGCAACGACGTCGAGCTGATGAAGCTGGCGACCGCACGGCTGGGCAAGGATGTCATCGACCTGCTGGACGTCTCGGTCTCGTTCGACGGCAAACCGGTGCTGCGCGACGTCGAGTGGCGGATCGGCCCCGGTGAGCGCACCGGGATCGTCGGCGCCAACGGTGCCGGGAAATCCACCCTGCTCGGGCTGATCGCCGGGACGGTGGTGCCGGACAGCGGCCGAGTCAAGCGCGGCAAGACGGTGCGACTGGGCATGTTGGACCAGCAGTCGGCGGAATTGGCGACGCTGCGCGACGACCGGGTCGCCGACGTGCTGGGCCGGCTGCGCAACGACTACCAGGTCGACGGCAAGGAGATGACGCCC
This sequence comes from Mycobacterium sp. P7213, assembly GCF_900604305.1. Taxonomy (NCBI): domain Bacteria; kingdom Bacillati; phylum Actinomycetota; class Actinomycetes; order Mycobacteriales; family Mycobacteriaceae; genus Mycobacterium; species Mycobacterium sp. P7213. The sequence goes on along the minus strand of NZ_UWOA01000032.1, from coordinate 56,408 downwards.
GCACAGCTGTTGGAGCGGCTCGGGTTCGGCAGCGCTCAGCTGTCGGCGCGGGTGGGCGAGCTCTCCGGCGGGCAGCAGCGGCGGCTGCAGTTGATGCTCACCTTGCTCGCCGAGCCGAACGTGCTGGTGCTCGACGAGCCCACCAACGACGTCGACACCGACATGCTGACCGCGACCGAGGATCTGTTGGACTCCTGGCCGGGCACCTTGATCGTGGTCTCCCATGACCGGTATCTGTTGGAGCGGGTGACCGACAACCAGTACGCGATCCTGGACGGGCGCCTGCGCCACCTACCGGGCGGTGTCGATGAATACCTGCAGCTGGCCGCCGACGCTCGCCGAGCGCCGGTGTCGCGGCCCGCCGCCGCTGCCGACGATGGTCCCGGTCCGCTGTCGGGAGCCGAACTGCGTGCGGCACAGAAGGATCTGGCGGCCGTCGATCGCCGGCTCGCGCGGCTGGCCGAGCAGATCGAGGCCAAGCATCACGAGCTGGCCGACTTTGACCAGTCCGATCATGTGGGCCTGGCCGAGCTCACCCGGGAACTGCGGGCGCTGGAGGCCGAGGTGGCCGAGCAAGAGGGCCGTTGGTTGGAGCTCTCGGAGCTGGTGGAGTAGGCGCGCGTCAGCGCCGCTCGAAATGCTGGTAGTCCACCGGCGAGCGCCAGTTGCCGCCCCAGCTCCACCCAGCATCGGTGAAGGCGCGCACCGCGGCATCACCGGCATGCAGCAGGCCCGGCTCGATCCGGCGGCGATCCAGGTAGACCGCGGCGTTGCGGGGCACGAACCTGCCGTGATCGACCCACGGATTCAGCAGCGGGTTGACGTCGATGGCCCGGCCATAGGCGTGGAGCGCCCAGTTGCCGGAGCCCGGGATGCGCCGGCAGTTGAACGCCGAGGTGTTGTTGTCCTCCATCGACAGCTCGTCGTCACCGCCGCGATAGTGCGCCACCGGTTGCATCCGCTCGATCGGGAACTCCAGCCGGTAGAGGCGGTCGAATATGGCGATGACCTGCGGAACCAGCTCCTGATGCACGATCAACTCGCCGCGATGCGGCCGGTCGTCGAAGCCCAGGTGGGTCACGGTGACCCGCCGCAACTGCGCGGGGGTGACCGGGCAGTCGCGGTGCCAGGTGGGGCCGAGTTCGGTGGCCGTGACGGCTGCGACGGCGGCGGGCTCGGGTGCGTTGCGCGGCGCGGATTCCGCCGGCGCCGAGCCGGGTGGCGGCCCGGCGCCGGCGCACTGCGCCAGCAGCCCGCAGAGCGCGAGCGCCGCCATCAGGCGCCCCGCGGTCGAGATCTTCCGGCTGCCGTTGATCCCAATCACGCTAGCGCAGCGCTCGATCCGCTACCGGCCGCCGCCGCTGTCTGGACTGGCGGACCCGGGCAGACTCACTACGCTGGCGGAAGACGCATTCGGCAACGGGGCCACCACCCCGATGACAGCACCCGCGACGAAGGGAACGGATCACAGCATGCCGCTGAAGGCCCCGGTTGACCCCGATGCCGTCCGCTCGTTGTCCACCGCGATGCGCGAAGGCTCGCAGGCGGCCCACGATGCCGCCGAGGCCTCGCCGTTCGTGTCGGAGCTGATGGACGGCAAGGTCAACGAGCAGGGCTACGTCGACTACCTGCTGCGGTTGCGGATGGTCTACGCCGCACTGGAGGCCGCGGTACGGGCGAACCGCGACGACGCACTCGTCGCGTCGGTGTACGACCCGGCCCTGGAGCGGCTCTCCGCGATCGAGGCCGACCTGGAGTTCTGGGCCGGTGGAGCCGTCGCGGAAGTCGAATCACCCGCCGCTCAGGCCTACTGCGACCGCATCACCGGCGCCTCGGCCGGCGAGTTGCTGGCCCACCACTACACCCGCTACCTCGGAGACCTCTCCGGCGGCCAGGCGATCGGACGGGTGCTGGACCGCACGTTCGCGCTCGGCGGCGCCGGCCTGGCGTTCTACGAGTTCCCGGTGCGGGCGAAACCGTACAAGGACGCCTACCGTGCCCGACTCGACCAGCTCGGTCTGGAGCCCGACGAGATCGACGGGGTGGTCGACGAGGTTCGGCACGCCTTCGGACTCAACCAGGACCTGTTCGACGAACTGGCCGAGAACCTGGCGGCCTATTACCGCGACTCCGCGGGTTAGCCCGCCGAATCTGCGGCGGTTCGCCGGCGCGCTCGGCTCACCGCCTGCCGGACCGACTCCAGCTGCTCGGCCACCCGCACCGGCGCGGTACCGCCGCGGGCGTCCCGCGAGCCCACCGACCCCTCGACCGTCAGCACCTGACGTACCCGCGGGGTGAGCTCCGGGCTGATGGCGGCCAGTTCGTCGTCGGTCAGCTCGTCGAGGCCGACGCCGCGCCGCTCGGCAACCTTCACCGCCGCCCCCGCGGCCTCGTGGGCGATGCGGAACGGGACACCTTGGCGCACCAGCCATTCGGCGATATCGGTGGCCAGGGTGTAGCCGGCCGGTGCCAGCGCGGACATCCGCTCGGTGTCGAAGCGCAGGGTGCCGACCAGTCCGGCCATCGCCGGCAACAGCAGCTCGAGCTGCGCCGCCGAGTCGAACACCGGCTCCTTGTCCTCCTGCAGGTCGCGGTTGTAGGCCAGCGGCTGGGCTTTGAGCGTCGCCAGCAGGCCGGTCAGGTTGCCGATCAACCGGCCGGACTTGCCGCGGGCCAGCTCGGCGATGTCGGGATTCTTCTTCTGCGGCATGATCGAGCTGCCGGTCGACCAGGAGTCATGCAGCACGGCGTAGCCGAATTCCGTTGAACTCCACAAGATGATGTCTTCGGCCAACCGGGACAGATCGACGGCGATCATCGCGAACACGAAGGCGGCCTCGGCGGCGAAGTCGCGGGCGGCGGTGGCGTCGATCGAGTTGTCCGCGGCCGCGGTGAAGCCGAGTTCGGCGGCGATGGCGTCCGGGTTCAGGCCCAGTGACGAACCGGCCAGCGCGCCCGACCCGTACGGCGAGACGGCGGCGCGGGCGTCGAAGTCGATGATCCGGTCCACGTCGCGCAGCAGCGGGTGGGCGTGGGCCAGCAGATGGTGGGCCAGCAGCACCGGCTGCGCGGACTGCAGGTGGGTCTTGCCCGGCATGATGGCGTCCGGGTGGGCGCCGGCCTGGTGGGCCAGCGCCTCGACCACGTCGAGCACCCCGGCGGCGACGCGGCGTACCGCGTCGCGCAGCCACATCCGAAACAGCGTGGCCACCTGGTCGTTTCGTGACCGCCCGGCGCGCAGCCGGCCGCCCAGATCAGGACCGACCCGGTCGATCAGGCCGCGCTCCAGCGCGCCGTGCACGTCCTCGTCGGTGACCAGCGGCCCGAAGCTGCCGTCGGCGACGTCCGCGCCGAGACTGTCCAGGCCGGCCAGCAGCCCGTCACGCTGCTCGGTGGTGAGCAGCCCGGCGTGAAAGAGCACTTTCGCGTGCGCCTTGGAGGCGGCCACGTCGTAGGGCGCCAGCACCCAGTCGAAGTGGGTGGATTTGCTCAGCGCCGCCAGCGCGTCGGACGGTCCTTCGGCGAACCGCCCGCCCCACAGTGATCCTTCGTTGGTGCTCATTTCGGCCCCCTTGTTGCGCCGAGTGGCACTTTCACGACGTCACACCGGCGTGTTGCGTCGTGAAAGTGCCACTCGCGGTGGAGAAAGCTCACCCCAGATCCCGGCGGGCGGAGATCTTGGAGCTCAACCCGTGGATCTGCACGAAGCCACGCGCCGCGGTCTGGTCGAAGGTGTCGCCCTCGTCGTAGGTGGCCAGGTTGAAGTCATAGAGCGACTCCGCGCTGCGCCGGCCGTTGATGATGATGCTGCCGCCGTGCAGGACCAGGCGGATGTCACCGGAGACGTGCTGCTGGGTGTCCTCGACGAACACCTCCAGCGACCGCTTGAGCGGGCTGAACCACAGACCGTCATAGGTGAGCTCGCCCCACTTGCGGTCCACACCACGCTTGTAGCGGCCCAGTTCGCGCTCCAGGGTGACGTGCTCGAGCTCGGTGTGCGCGGTGATCAGCACCATGGCGCCGGGCGCCTCGTAGATCTCGCGGCTCTTGATGCCCACCAGTCGGTCCTCGACCACGTCCAGGCGTCCCACGCCCTGCGCACCGGCGCGGGCGTTGAGCTCCTGGATGATCGCCAGCACGCTGAGCGGACGACCGTCGATGGCCACTGGGCGGCCCTTGTCGAAGCTGATGATCAGCTCGTCGGGGGCGTTGAAGTTGACCGTCGGGTCCTCGGTGTAGTCGTAGACGTCCTTGGTCGGGGCGTTCCAGAGGTCTTCGAGGAATCCGGTCTCCACCGCGCGGCCCCACACGTTCTGGTCGATGGAGAATGGCGAGCGCTTGGTGACGTTGATCGGGATGTCGTTCTGCTCGGCGAAGGCGATGGCCTTCTCGCGGGTCCAGGCGTAGTCGCGGACCGGGGCGATCACGTCGAGTTCGGGTGCGAGCGAGGCGAAGCCGACCTCGAAGCGGACCTGGTCGTTGCCCGTGTCCAGGCCGCCGGAATACGCTAGGATGACGCGTTCGGACATCGAGTTCTCCTTGCTTTGTGTTACTGAGTGCTACTGGTCTTACTGCAGGTCGTTGAGGGTGGCGGCGAGTTCGGCGCCGGTCATCGGCTCACGGGCCGCCACGAAGATGGTGTCATCCCCGGCGATGGTGCCGACGACGTACGGTAGCGCGGCCCGGTCGATGGCACTGGCCAGGTAGTCCGCCGCCCCGGGCGGGGTGCGCAGCACGGCGAGATTTCCGGTGGCATCGGTGGACACCAGCAGCTCGCCCAGCAGCCGGGACAGCCGGTCGGTGCCGCCGGACAGGCGCAGTGGGTTGCCGTCCTCGGGAATGACGTATCCCCCGGCCCCGCCATCGGGACCGCGCAGTTTCACCGCGCCCAGCTCTTCGAGGTCACGCGACAGGGTGGCCTGGGTGACCTCGATGCCGTCGGCGGCCAGGAGGGTGGCCAGCTCGGTCTGGCTGCGCACCACGGCCGAGGACAGCACCTCGACGATGCGGGCCTGGCGGCCCACTCGCGAGACGGTGCTGTCGGCGCGGCTCATCGTGACCGTTCCAGCAACCACACCAACAGCGCCTTCTGCGCGTGCAGGCGGTTTTCGGCTTCGTCCCACACCGCGCTGCGCGGCCCGTCGATCACCGAGTCGGTGATCTCGTCGCCGCGGTGCGCCGGCAGGCAGTGCAGCACCGTGACGTCCGGGTCGGCCAAGCCGACGAGTTCGTCGTTGATCTGGAAGGGCCGAAACGGCGCCACCCGGTCCAGGCCGTCGTCCTCCTGGCCCATCGAGGTCCAAGTGTCGGTGACCAACACGTCGGCTCCGGCGGCGGCCTTGACCGCGTCGGCGGTGAGGGTGACCGAGGCGCCGGTGTCGGCGGCGCGTTCCCGCGCGGCGGCGACGACGGCCGGGTCGGGGGTGAAGCCTCCGGGGGCGGCGACGGTGACGTGCACCCCGGCGGTCACCCCGCCGAGCATCAGCGAGTGCGCCATGTTGTTGGCGCCGTCGCCGAGGTAGGTCAGCTTGAGCCCCTTGAGTGCGCCTTTGCGTTCGGCGATGGTCTGCAGGTCGGCCAGCACCTGGCAGGGGTGGAACTCGTCGGAGAGCGCGTTGACGATCGGCACCGTCGCGGTGCTGGCCATCGCGGTCAGCCGGTCCTGGGCGAACGTGCGCCACACGATGGCATCGACGTACCGCGACAGCACCTGCCCGGTGTCTTCGAGGGTTTCGTCGCGGCCCAGCTGGGTGGAGCGGCCGTCGACGACGACGGCGTGCCCGCCGAGTTGGGCGATGCCGATCTCGAAGGAGAACCGGGTGCGGGTGGAGTTCTTGTCGAAGATCACCGCCACTCCGCGCGGGCCTTCCAGCGGCCGCCGGCTGAACGGCGCCGCTTTCAGTTCTGCTGCCAGAGCCAGGATTTCGGCCTGCTCGTCCGGTGTGACGTCGTCGTCGCGGAGGAAGTGGCGGATCATGGTGCGGCCTCCTGGGCGGTGTCGAGGATGCCCGGCAGGGCGGTGATGAAGCTGCCGATCTGTTCCTCGGTGACGATCAGCGGCGGCGCCAGCCGGACCACGCCCGCCGCGGCGGCGTTGACCAGGAAGCCGGCCTCGCGGGCGGCCAGTTCGACGGCCTTGGCCTTGGGCTCGGTGAGCACCACGCCGGCCAGCAGGCCCTTGCCCCGGACGTGGTCGACCAGCGGATGGCCCAGTTCCTCGATGCCGTGGCTCAGCGTCTTGCCCAGCGTGGCGGCCCGGGCGATCAGGTCGCCGTCGGCCAGCGCTTTGAGCACCGCCAACGCCGCCGAGGTGCACACCGGGTTGCCGCCGAAGGTGCTGCCGTGCAGGCCCGGGGTCAGCAGGTCACCGGCCGCGCCGACCGCCAGGCAGGCACCGATGGGCAGGCCGCCGCCCAGGCCCTTGGCCAGCGTGATGATGTCGGGGGTGATGCCGTCGTGCTGGTGGGCGTAGAAGGCGCCGGTGCGCCCGATCCCGGTCTGGACTTCGTCGAGCACCAGCAGGGCGCCGTGGGCGGCGGTGATACCGCGGGCCTCGGCCAGGTAGCCGGCGGGTGGGGTGACGACGCCGCCCTCCCCCATGATCGGCTCCAGAAACACCGCGGCGGTGCTCGAATCGACGGCCGCGGCCAACGCCTTGGTGTCGCCGTAGGGCACGTGGGTGATGTCGCCGGGCAGCGGCTCGAACGGTGCCTGCTTGTCCGGCTGCCCGGTCAAGGCCAGCGATCCCATGGTGCGGCCGTGGAAAGCGCCTTGGGCGGCAACGATCTTCGTCTTGCCGGTGAGCCGGGTCATCTTGAAGGCCACTTCGTTGGCCTCGGTTCCCGAGTTGCAGAAGAAGACTCGCGCCGGGACGCCCAGATGGCCCACCAGGCCCTCGGCCAGGGCGATGCCCGGCTCGGTCGCATACAGGTTGGAGGTGTGGCCCAACGTGTTCAGCTGGGTGGTGACGGCCTCGATCACCGCGGGGTGCCGGTGGCCGAGCACGTTGACCGCGATGCCGCCCAGCAGATCGACGTAGCTCTTGCCCGACTCGTCGGTCACCACCGCGCCCTGCCCGCTGACCAGTGCCAGCGGCGGGGTGCCGTAGTTGTTCATCATCACCGCCTGCCAGCGGTCTTGAAGACTCATGGGTTTACCACCTTGGTTCCGGTGCCGGCGTGGGTGAAAAGCTCAACCAGCACGCAGTGTTCGACGCGGCCGTCGATGATGTGGGCGCTGGGCACCCCGCCGCGGACGGCGCGCAGGCAGCCTTCGACTTTGGGGATCATGCCGGACTCCAGTCGCGGCAACAGTTGCTCCAATGTGGCGGTGTCGATCTCACTGACCAGCGAATCGGTGTTGGGCCAGTCGGTGTAGAGGCCGTCGACGTCGGTGAGCATCAACAGTTTCTCGGCCTGCAGCGCTTCAGCCAGTGCGGCCGCCGCGGTGTCGGCGTTGATGTTGTGCACCACCCCGTCGGGATCTGGCGCCAGGGTGGAGACCACCGGAATCCGGCCTGCGGCAATCAAATCCAGCACCGCGGCGGTGTTGACTTTGTCGACGTCGCCGACCAGCCCGATGTCGGTGGCGACCCCGTCGACGTTCACGCTGCGCCGCACCGCGGTGAACAGCGCGGCGTCCTCGCCGGTGATGCCCACCGCGTACGGGCCGTGGGCGTTGATCAGGCCGACGAGTTCGCGGCCGACCTGACCGAACAGCACCATGCGCGCCACGTCGAGCACTTCCGGTGTGGTGACCCGGAATCCGCCCTTGAAGTCCCCTTCGATGCCGAGTTTCTTGAGCATGGCGCTGATCTGCGGCCCGCCGCCGTGCACCACCACCGGGTGGATGCCGCAGTTGCGCAGGAAGGCCATGTCGGCGGCGAACGCGTGCTTGAGGGTGTCGTCGGTCATGGCGTTGCCGCCGTACTTGACGACGACGATCTTGCCGTGCAGCTGCTTGAGCCACGGCAGGGCTTCCGCCAGTACCTGGGCTTTGACGGTGGTGGTGAGTTCTGTCATGAGGAATACGCGGAATTCTCTTCGACGTAGGCGTGTGACAGGTCGGTGGTGCGCACCATGGCCTGCCCGCTGCCGAGGTGCAGTTCGACGGCCACGCGGATGTCGGCCCCGGACAGGTCGACCTCCCGGGCTCCGGGCATCGGCGTTCCGTCGGAGAAGACCGGGGAGCCGTTGAACGACACCGTGATCCGGTCGGGGTCGATGGTGAACGGCACCATCCCCACGGCGGCCAGCACCCGCCCCCAGTTGGGGTCCGAGCCGAACAGCGCGGTCTTGACCAGGCTGTCGCGGGCCACGATCCGCGCGGCGATCAGGGCGTCGGCGTCGCTGCCGGCGCCGCTGACGGTGATCGACACCCGCTTGGTGACGCCCTCGGCGTCGGCCTGAAGCTGGGCGCACAGGTCGTCGCAGACGGCCAGCACCGCGGCGTCCAGGTCGTCTTGGCTGGGCGTGATCTCGCTGGCGCCCGACGCCAGCAGCAGCACCGTGTCGTTGGTGGAGCAGCTGCCGTCGATGTCGAGCCGGTCGAACGTCACCGCGGTGGCCCGCCGCAGGGCGGCGTCCAGCGCGGCCGCGTCGACCTTGGCGTCGGTGGTCAGCACCACCAGCATGGTGGCCAGCGACGGCGCCAGCATGCCGGCACCCTTGGCCATGCCGCCCACGGTCCAGTCGCCCTTGTGGTGCAGCGCAACCTGTTTGGGGACGGTGTCGGTGGTCATGATGGCGCGGGCGGCTTCGTCTCCGCCGACCAGGCCGCCGGCCATGGCCTGCACCACGTCGGTGACACCGGCCAGCAGCTTGTCCATCGGCAGCCGGTCACCGATCAGACCGGTGGAGCAGACCGCCACCTCGGCGGCCCCGGTCTCGGTGCCCCAGTGCGACAGTGCCGCCGCGACCGCTTCGGCGGTGGTGTGCGTGTCTTGGAAACCGCCCGGCCCGGTGCAGGCGTTGGCGCCGCCGGAGTTCAGGATCACCGCCCGCAGCCGGCCGCCCTTGAGCACCTGCTGGCTCCACTGCACCGGCGCGGCCTTGACCTGGTTACTGGTGAACACACCGGCCGCCGCATAGTCCGGGCCCTCGTTGAACACCAGCGCCAGATCCGGATTCCCGGAAACCTTGATACCGGCCGCGATTCCCGCGGCCCGGAATCCTCCGGGTGCAGTGACACCCTGCTCGCGCACCAGCCGAACGTCAGTCATGGCGCCACTCCTACAACGGAAAGCCCTTCGGTCTCCGGCCAGCCCAGCGCCAGGTTCATCGCCTGCACGGCTGCGCCGCCGGTGCCCTTGACCAGGTTGTCGATCGCGGCGATCGCGATGAACGTCGAGGCGTCCTCGTCGACGGCGACCGCGAGGTGGGCGGCGTTGCTGCCGATCACCGATCCAGTCTTGGGCAGCTGGCCTTCGGGCAGCAGGTACACGAACGGCTCGTCGTGGTAGGTCTTTTCGTAGACCGCACGCAATTCCGACAGCGGCGCCGTGGTCTTGGCGGTGCAGGTGGCCAGGATGCCCCGCGATGCCGGGATCAGCACCGGGACGAACGCGACGCTGACGTCGCGGTGGGTGACCGCCCGCAGTCCCTGACTGATCTCCGGGGTGTGCCGGTGGGCTCCGCCGATGTTGTAGGCCCGCGCTGATCCGATGACCTCCGAGCCCAAAAGGTCGACCTTGGCGGCCTTTCCGGCGCCGGAGGTGCCACTGACGGCGACCACGGTGACGTCGGGTTCCACCAGTCCGGCGGCGACGGCCGGGAACAGCGCCAGCAGCGCCGCGGTCGGGTAGCAGCCCGGCACCGCGATTCGCCGGGCGTCCTTGAGTTTGTCGCGACCGCCGGGCAACTCCGGCAGGCCGTAGGGCCAGGTGCCGGCGTGCGCCGAGCCGTAGAAGCGTTCCCAGTCGGTCGGATCGCCCAGCCGGAAGTCCGCGCCGCAGTCCACCACCAGGGTGTCGTCGTCGAGTTGCTCAGCGAGCACCGCCGAATGCCCGTGCGGCAGGCCGAGGAACACCACGTCGTGTCCGGCGAGGGTGTGCACCTCGGTCGGCTCGAGGACGCGGTCGGCCAGCGGCATCAGATGCGGGTGCTGTTCGCCCAGGGTGCTGCCGGCGTTGCCGGCGGCGGTCAGGGCGCCGATGCTCAGCCGGCCGTCGGCGTAGGCGGGATGCCCGAGCAGCAGCCGCAGGATCTCCCCGCCGGCGTAGCCGCTGGCACCAGCCACCGCCACTTTGATCGCTTTGGTCACTCGGCGATTCTGCATGATTATGCGTTTATACGCAAACTAATTACGGCGGGGTGCGGGCACGAACGTGCCAGCTGCACGGTAGCCGACCGTCAGGCCGCTCCGGCGTCGCGGTAGGCCTCCAACAGCCGCAGCCAGATCTCACTGATCGTCGGGAAACACGGCACGGCGTGCCACAGCCGGCTGATCGGCACCCGGCCGGCGACGGCGACGGTGGCCGAATGCAGCAGCTCAGCCACACCGGGGCCCACGAAGGCCACGCCGAGCAGGACCGATTCGTCGGTGTCGACCACCATGCGTGCCCGCCCTCGGTAGCCGTCGGCGTGCAGCTTGGCCCCCATCACCGCGTCGCCGATCTCGACGTCCACCACCTGCACCCGGTGGCCGGCCCGCTCGGCCTGCTCGGCGGTGAGCCCGACCGCGGCCGCCTCGGGGTCGGTGAAGAAGACCTGCGGCACGGCGTGGTGGTCGGCGGTGGCGGCGTGCATGCCCCACGGCGCGGTGTCCAGTGGCGTCCCGGCGGCCCGGGCGCCAATGGCGTCGCCGGCGATGCGCGCCTGATATTTGCCCTCGTGGGTGAGCAGTGCGCGGTGATTGGCGTCGCCGCAGGCATACAGCCACCCCTCCTCGACGGCGCGCACCCGGCAGGTGTCATCGACCTCCAGCCAGTCGCCGGGGGTGAGTCCGACGGTTTCCAGGCCGATGTCGCCGGTGAGCGGGGTGCGGCCGGTCGCGAACAAGATCTCGTCGACGTCGAGCTCGGTGCCGTCGGTCAGCTCCAGGCGCACCGGGCCGTCGCCCGCCCGCTCGAGCCGGGCCACCGAAACACCGGTGCGCACGTCGACTCCGGCGTCGGCCAGCCCGCGAGCGACGTATTCGCCGACGAACGGTTCCATCCGCGGCAGCAACCCCGAGCCGCGCACCAGCAGCGTCACCGCCGAACCCAATCCCTGCCAGGCGGTGGCCATCTCGACGCCCACACCGCCAGCCCCGACCACGGCGAGCCGGCCGGGCACCGACGTGGCCTCGGTGGCTTCGCGGTTCGTCCACGCACGGGCGTCGGCCATGCCCGGCAGATCCGGCAGGGACGCGCGGGTTCCGGTGCAGATGACGACGGCGTGCCGGGCGGTCAGCGTCACGTCGCCGCCGTCGGTGGCGACCACCACCCGTCGTGGCCCGTCCAGGCGACCGTGGCCGCGCACCAGCGTCGCTCCGACCCCCTCGATCCAGTCGGCCTGCCCGGAGTCGTTCCAGTCCCCCACATAGTGATTGCGGCGCCGAAACACCCCGGCGGCATCGATCGAAGAGCTGGCGGCCTGTCGTGCGCCGTCGACGCGGCGCGCATCATCGAGCGCGAGCACCGGCCGCAGCAGGGCCTTGCTGGGCACGCAGGCCCAGTAGGAACATTCGCCGCCGATGAGTTCGCGTTCCACGATCGCCACGCTCAGCCCGGCGGCGCGGGCGCGGTCGGCGACGTTCTCCCCGACCGGTCCGGCACCGAGGACGACGACGTCGTACGTTTCGGTCATCTGAGCGCGTCCTCTCGAAGCTGTTTGGCGAGGAAAGCTGGATCCATCCCAGCACGGACTCCCCGGGTACGCCACTGCGAGCTTGCCCAGCTGTTTCCCGGGCAAGCCCGTGGATGCCGCGCATCTGACCAGCGGCAGTACAGAATGTAAGCGGAAACTCGTGCATTGCCGACTACGATAGGCACGATGGGGACTTTGACGATCCGCACTGATTCCGAGGTGGAACGGGCCTTGGCCGAGCTGACCAGCGGGGGCCGTTCGCGGTCGGAGGCCGCTCGCGCGGCGATCTTGGATGCCGAACGCGCTCGCCGCCGGGAGCGTATGCGTGCCGAAGCCGAAGAACTGCGCAACGACCCCGACGATGTTGCTGCCTCGCGCGAGCTCGCAGCAGAGATGGACACCATCCGTGCGTGGTGACGTGTACCGCCTGCGAGCCCCGAAGGAAGCACGCGGCCACGAGCAATCCGGGTCGCGCTACGCGGTCGTGGTGCAGTCCGATGATCTTCCGCTATCGACCTGGATCGTCGCGCCAACCTCGACCGGCCGTCGCGCGGCCTCGTTCCGCCCAGAAATTGAAATCGGCGGCGGCACAACCCGCGTGCTGGTCGAGCAACTCACCGTGATCGATCCGCAGCAGCGCCTCGGCGAGTTCGTCGGCCGGTTGAGTACCGGCGAGCTGCAGGACGTCGACACCGCCCTGCGCTCGGTGCTGGCACTGGACTGAGGAAGTTGACCGTGCCGCCGGGCTCGGAAGTCTACCCCCGCAGGGCGGCGCCGACGGCCTCCCCGGCGCGGATCACGGCGGCGTCGCGGGCCGCACTGGCCTCGTCCTCGGTCAGCGTGCGATCGGCGGCCCGGAAGCGCAGCGCGAACGCCAGCGACTTGCGGCCCTCGCCGACCTGCGGGCCGGTGTAGACGTCGAACAGCGCGATGTCCTCCAGCAGCTCTCCGGCGCCCTCGCGCACCGCGTCGGACACCGATTGCGCGGTCACCTTCTCATCGACCACCAGGGCCAGGTCCTGGAACACCGCCGGGAACGGCGACACCCGGGGAGCCGGCAGGGCCGCGGACAGCGGGATGGCATCCAGGTTCAGCTCGACCGCACAGGTGCCCTTGGGCAGGCCGGCGCGTTCGATGACGGCCGGGTGCAGCTGGCCGGCGTGGCCGATCACGGTCTCGCCGACGAGCACCTCGGCGCAGCGGCCCGGATGCCACGGCAGGTGGGCCGCGGAGCGCAGGGTGACCTCGACGCCGCTGGCGCGGGCGATCACCCGTGCCGCCTCGATGGCGTCGGCGGCTTCCACCGGCCGGCCCGGGCCCCATGGTCCCCGGGGTTCGGCCAGGCCGGTCAGTGCGACCGCGATGTGCTGCGGCTGGCGCGGCAGGGCGGCATCGATTCCGTCGATCTCGGCGTCGGTCGGGCGCCGGGCAGGTGTGACGGCCGGGAACTCGGCGGGGCCTGCCGACTGCACCACCTGGGCGATGGCGAACAGGGCGACGTCACTCATGCCGCGGGACACGTTGCGGCCCAAGGCTTCCAACAGGCTGGGCAGCAAAGTACTGGCCAGCTGGGGCCGGTCGGCCTCCAGCGGGTTGAGCACCGACACCGTGGCGCGGCGCGGGTCGTCGTCGGCCAGCCCCCAGGTGTCAAACACTCCGGCGGGCAGGAACGGCGTGGCCAGCACCTCGACGTAGCCGGCCAGGGCCAGCGACTTGCCGATCGCGCGGCGCCGGCGCTGGGTGGCAGTCAGGCCCCGCCCGGCCGGCGCGGCGGGCAGCACCGACGGAATGGACTCCAGTCCCTCCAGCCGCAGCACCTCTTCGACCAGGTCGGCCGGCTGGCGCAGATCTGGGCGCCAGCTCGGCGGGGTGACGGTCAACACGTCCCCGGCGACCGCCACCTCGCAGCCGATCTGGGTCAGCCGCCGAACCGTGGTGCCCTCGGGGTAGCTCACCCCCGCGGTGCGGTCCGGCAGTTCGGCGGGAATCTCGATCGGAGCCTGGCTCCAGTTCTCGACGGGCGGCTCCCCGCGCCAGTCAGTCAGGCCCGATCCGATGACTCCCCCGGCGATTTCGGCCAGCAGGCTCGCACAGCGGTCCAACACGGCCACCGAGATGGCCGGATCCACGGAGCGCTCATAGCGCCGGGCGGCTTCGCTGGGCAGGTGCAGCCGCCGCGCGGTCCGTGACACCGCGGCGGGGTCCCAGATCGCGGCCTCCAGCAGCACATCGGTTGAGTCGTCGCGCATTTCGGTGCTGCCCGAGCCCATCACGCCGCCGATCGCGGCGGTGCCGACGTCGTCGACGATGAGCACGTCGACCGGTTCCAGTTTGCGTTCGATGTCATCGAGTGTGGTGACGGTCTCGCCGGGCACGGCGAAGCGCACGTCGAAGCCGCCGGTGATGCGGGCCCGGTCGTGGGCGTGCATCGGGTGGCCGAGTTCGACCATGACGTAGTTGGTGGCGTCCACGGCCGGGGAGATCGCCCGGATGCCGCACAGCGCCAGGCGCCGTTGCAGCCACCACGGCGATACCGCTGCCGGGTCGATGCCGGTGACGCTACGCAGCGCGAAGCGGCGCACCCCGGTGCCCGGCTGCACACTCAGCGGCCACGCCTCACCCTCGGCGGGCAAAGCCGGCACCGCAGCCGGGTCCGCGAAGTCCAGGTCCAGCGCGCAGGCGATGTCGCGTGCCAGCCCACGCACCGACATGCAGTAGCCGCGGTCGGGGGTGATAGCCAGCTCGTAGACCACGTCGTCGAGGCCCAGTACTTCCGCGGCGTCCGCACCGGGCTCGGCGGTGCCCTCCGGCAGCACCAGGATGCCGGAATGGTCGGTGCTCAGCCGAATTTCGGACGCCGAGCAGATCATGCCGTCGGAGGTGCGGCCGTAGGTCTTGCGGGTGGCGATGGTGAAATCACCGGGCAGCACCGCGCCGGGCAGTGCGACGGCCACCAAGTCACCGACGACGAAATTGCTGGCACCGCAGACGATGTCACGCGGCTCGGCCTCGCCGACGTCGACACGGCAGGCCCGGATCGGCTTCTTGAACTCGGTGAGTTCCTCGATCTCGACCACCCGGCCGACCTTGAACGGTCCGGTGACCGGACCCAGGGTGTGCACGCCCTCGACCTCGTGGCCGATCCGCAGCAGCGCCTGCTCGAGTTCGGCGGCGGTGATGTCGAATCCCGGCGCTCCGGCGATCAGCATCTCACGCAACCAGCTGTAGGGAATACGCATCAGGCGCCCACCCCGAATGGCAGGGAGAACCGGACGTCGCCCTCGACCATGTCGCGCATGTCGGGGATTCCGTTGCGGAACTGCAGGGTTCGCTCCAATCCCATGCCGAACGCGAAGCCGGAGTACTCGGCCGGGTCGATGCCCACCGCACGCAAGACGTTGGGGTGCACCATCCCGCAGCCACCCCATTCCACCCAGCCGGGCCCGCCCTTTTTGCCCTCGAACCAGATGTCGACCTCGGCCGACGGTTCGGTGAACGGGAAGAAGTGCGGCCGGATGCGGGTCTTGGCGGCCGGCCCGAACTCGGACTGGGCGAAGGCGTCCAGGGTGCCGCGCAGGTGCGCCATGGTCAGACCGCGGTCGACCGCGAGCCCCTCGACCTGGTGGAACACCGGAGTGTGGGTGGCGTCGAGTTCGTCGGTGCGGAAGGTGCGCCCGATCGAAACGACGTAGACCGGCAGTTCGCGGGCCAGCAGGGCACGGATCTGCACCGGGGAGGTGTGGGTGCGCAGCAGTTGCCGCGATCCGGGCGGGGCGATGTGGAAGGTGTCCTGATCACTGCGCGCGGGGTGGTCGACCGGGAAGTTCAGCGCGTCGAAGTTGAAGTGCTCGGCTTCGACCTCGGGGCCCTCGGCCAGTTCCCAGCCCATCGCGACGAAGGTGTCGGCGACGTGTTCGGCGAGCATGGTGATGGGGTGCCGCGCGCCCACGGGCTTGCGGGCCGAGGGCAGCGTGACGTCGATGCTCTCGGCGGCCAGCACGGCGGCGTCGCGTTCGGCGCGCAGGGCCGCCAGGCGCTCGTCGTAGGCGCGCTGGGCATCGGTGCGCACGGCATTGACGCGCTTGCCCGCGTCGGCACGCTCGGTCTTGTCCAGCTTGGCCAGCGCCTGGCGGGCCAGCGCCAGCGGCGCCTTGTCACCGAGGTGCTCGGTTTTGGCGTGGGCCAGCGCATCCAGGTCGGCGGCCGCGGCAAACGCGGCCTGCGCCGCCTGCAGCGCTGAGGTCAGGGTCGCGTCGGAGACGACGGACGGGGCCAACTGTTCAGCAGGCTGATTGCCCACGGACGAAACTCCCCCTACTGGCTGTGATTGTGGCTGAGACGCAAGCGTCGATCTTATCGACATGACGACGAAAGCCCCGCACGCGGTGTGCGGGGCTCTCGTCGAGTGGGTTAAGGAGCCTTGGGCTCGGCTCCAGCGCCGCCGGCGCCGCCTTCGACACCGCTGGTGTTGGTGGGCGCGGGGGGCTTAGTGCCCGCCGTTCCCGCCACGCTGCCCGACTTGCCGCCGGTGCCACCGGTGCCACCGGCACCACCCTTGACGGTGCCGACGCCGTCGCCGCCGTTACCACCCTTGCCGCCATCGCCACCTTCACCTTCGGTGTTGGTCGCGGTGCTGCTGCCACCGTTGCCGCCCGCACCTCCGGCGCCGACCTGCACGGGCCTGCCGTTGGTCGGTGCGGTGCCGCCGTTGCTGGTCAGGCTGCCGCCCTKACCGCCGGCSCCGCCGATACCGCCGTCACCTTCGGTGCTGTTGCCACCGGCTCCACCGGCGCCGCCGTTCTGGGCCCGCCAGCTGCCGCCGCCGCTGTCGCCGCCCTTACCGCCGTTGCCGCCGTTGCCGGTGGTGCCGGTGCCGCCGGACCCGCCGGCTCCCCCGGTGCCGCCGGAGCCGAACTTGTTGCCACCGTCAATGCCGCTGACGCCTTCACCGCCGTCACCACCCTTGCCGCCGGTCACACCATTGCCGCCGGCGCCACCCTTGCCGCCGCTGCCGCCGAAGCCCAGGATCTGGCCCTTGCCGGTCACGCTGCCATTGGCGTCATTCCAGCCGCTGCTCTCTGCGCCCTTACCGCCGGCGCCACCGTCGCCGCCCTCCTTGCTGGTGCTGGCCCCGCCGGCGCCGCCGCTGCCGCCGCTGCCACCGGTGATGGTGCCTTGGCCGCCCTGACCGCCTTCGCCACCTTCGCCACCCTTGCCGCTGACGGCCGCCGGGGCGTCGCCCTCGGGGGCCTTGACGGTTGCGGCGCCACCGGCACCGCCCGCGCCGCCTGCACCACCCCAGATGACCCGGGTGTCGGCCGGAGCCGTGTCTGCGCCGCCGTTGCCACCAAGGCCACCTTTACCGCCGTCGCCGGTCGTCGCCGCACCACCGGCACCGCCCGCGCCGCCGGCGCCCGAGACGCCCAGGATGGTGCCGGCCCCGAACTTGTTGGTGAAGCCGTCGATGCCCCAGGTGCCGTCGGACTTCCAGCCCGTCGCGGCCGCTCCGGCACCTCCCTCACCGCCCTTGCCGCCATCGCCGGATCCGGTGACTGCTCCACCCGCGCCGCCGGCACCACCGGTGCCGCCGTACTGGGTGCCAGACCCGGCGTTCCCGCCCATGCCGCCGTCGCCACCGTCGCCGTTGGTCGCGGCACCGCCCTTGCCGCCGGCGCCACCATTACCACCCTTGGTCGCAAAACTGTTGTCGTCATGGGTGAGGGTGGTCTCCGGAGAAGCTTTACCGCCGTTACCGCCGTTACCGCCGTCACCGATGGCCGTGCCGCCCGCGCCGCCGTTGCCGCCGGCGCCACCATTGCCGCCGGTGTATGCGTTGCCGGTGTCGCCCTGCTGTGCGTTGCCGCCGAGGCCGCCGTTGCCGCCGTTGCCATTGGTTCCACCGCTTCCGCCGTCACCGCCGGCGCCGCCGTTCAAGTGGAGCTCGTCGCCAGCCGCGCCGTTGCCTCCGTTGCCGCCCGCCACCTGGTCAGAGCCGTAGACCCCCTGACCGTCGGCACCCGCGGTTCCGGCTTCGCCGCCGGTGCCGCCAGTGCCCGCTTCACCCGCCGCGCCGCCCTTACCCACGGAGCCCACGCTGCCGACGTTGCCGCCCTTACCGCCGGAACCGAAGCCGTACTGGCCCTTGGAATCCCAATCCCCGTCGGCCCCCTTGCCGCCATTGCCGCCGGCGCCGGCCTGGCCACCGTCACCGCCGTCTCCGCCGCTGCCATTGGTGCCGGACTCGGATCCACCACCGGCGCCGCCGGCGCCACCATTGCCACCGCTGTAGCCGGTTCCGCCGTTGGCGCCGTTACCGGTTCCGCCGTCTTTGAAGGTGCCATCGATGCCCTTCAGGCCGATTCCGCCGTCACCGCCATCGCCGCCATTACCGCCCTGGCCGCCGGCACCGGTGCCGGCGGCTTTGCCACCATTGCCGCCCTGTCCGCCGTTTCCGCCATTGCTCTGGACCGAGCCGTCTCCATCGGCTCCCTTGCCGCCGGTTCCACCGTCGCCACCATTGCCGTTACTGCCGGCGTAGGCGTCGCCGCCGTTGCCGCCCCGGCCGCCGTCGCCGCCGTATGCGCCGTCGCCGCCGTTGCCGCCCTGGCCACCGTTGTGGTTCCCCGCGGTACCAGCTGCGCCGTCCCCGCCGTTACCGCCCTGGCTGGCCTGGGAAGGATCCTTGCTCCCGCCGGCGCCATCGTCTCCCGACGCACCCTGATCGGTGCCGGTGCCACCGCCCTCGCCAGCTTTGCCACCCGCGCCAGCCTGGTCGCCGTTTTCACCAGCCTCACCGCCGTTGCCGCCGTTACCGGTACCGCCGTTCGTCCAGGTGCCATTGGCTCCATTGCCACCGTCACCGCCCGCACCGACCGCGCCACCGGCGCCGCCGTCACCGCCGGCGCCGTTGGCTCCTGCGTTGCCATGGGCAGCGGTCCCGCCTAAGCCGCCCTTCCCACCGGTGCCGCCGTCGAAGCCGTTGCCCCCCTTGTGACCGTCGCCGCCGTTGCCGTCAGGCGTCTGCGAGCCTTCCTGACCGGGGCCACCCTTGATGCCGTCATGCCCAGCACCGCCGGCACCGCCGACACCACCATTTCCGCCATTACCCGCGTCGGTACCGCCGGCACCGCCCTTACCGCCGACACCGCCGGTTCCGCCGACGGCCCCGACGCCGTCCATGTTGTCGTCGTTGGTCCCGCTGACCCCACCGGCACCACCAGTACCACCCGTGCCACCGTTGCCGATCTTGCCGCCGTCACCACCGGTGCCACCGTTACCGCCGGTGCCGGCATTGTTTGTCGCGTCTCCAGCACCACCTGCACCACCGGTACCACCAGCGCCGCCGTTGCCGGTCTCACCGCCGCTGCCACCGTTGCCACCCAGGCCGCCGTTGCCAGCTCCGTTGGTGCCGTCAGCGTCGGCGCCGGCCCCGCCGGTACCGCCTCGGCCGCCATTGCCGTCGATCTCGCTGTCCGCACCGTCCGAGCCCTTGACGCCTAACGAGCCGCCGGCACCCCCCTTGCCGCCCACACCAGCGGCGCCGCCGACTCCACCGGTGCCGCCGGTCCCACCGTTGAGGTTGCCCTCCTCACCCGCGGCCCCGGTGCCGCCCTGGCCGCCCTCGCCGCCGGCGCCACCCTTGCCGCCCGCACCGCCGGTGCCGAACAGGGAGTCGCTCGCGGCGCCGCCGTTGCCGCCCTTGCCTCCCGCACCGCCCGCGTTACCCGTGCCGCCCACACCGGTGCCGCTGTCAGCCCATGAGCCGGTCGCGCCGATCACGCCGGTCGCGCCCACGCCACCGTCGCCGCCGGCACCACCGATGCCGAACAGCGAACCCAGCGCGGCGCCGCCGTTGCCGCCGTTGCCGCCCAGCCCGCCGACGCCGCCCGCGCCGCCGATGCCCATGATGGTGCCCCCGGTGCCGCCGTTGCCGCCGTCACCGCCCAAGGCGCCCGCGCCACCGGCACCGCCGTTGCCGAACCAGCCGGCGTTCCCGCCGTCGCCGCCCCCGATGGACGGGTCCGCGTCCTCGTCAGCACCCGCGGAGTAACCGGCCCCGCCGCTGCCGAACCAGAGGCCGCCGTCGCCGCCGTCAGGGTTCTCCGCCGTGCCGGCGGCGCCGTCGCCGAGATAGAACTGGCCCTCGGGTGCCCAGCTGTTGACCATGTCGACCAGCCAGGAGTTGGCCGGGTTGTCGATGAACGAGTCCACCGACGTGTACAACGGCTGGTAGACCAACGCGTTGAAGAGTGTCGTGAGGTCGAACGGGTTGGTGTCGGCCGCGCTACCCGGGTCCGCCGACCAGTTGAACCACGAGCCGATGTCCCAGGCGTTGCTGTCCCAGCCGCTCGAGGAGTCTGAGACCGGGGTGAACAGGTCGGTCAGCCAGTCGAAGTCCCAGTCGGCGTTCGCGGTGGGAGTGGCCGCCATCGGGGCCATGCCGAACGTCAGGAACGCCGCCGCAGTACCGCCGGCACCTACCAGCCGATTCGTCTTACGGCGGTTGTTCCGACGCTGCTGCCGACCTGACATGATTCCCCGCTTCTGCGTTAAGGCGACCTGTGTAAAACGGTCAAATAGTTACCTTGCTCACCGAAGGGTATTCCAAGGAACGGGGTTCATCCACTCGTGCGAGGCGACCTGACCGGCCCACAAAGAAGCTGAGAACGGGTAATCAGTCGGCGTGTGACGGGCTCTGGCGAACTGCCTTCAGGCGGTACATCGTCAGATCCGCCGGGACGCCGCTGGTCTTGGCCGCGAGCACCTGACGGCGCGCTCGCTTGGCAACCACACCCAACTCCTCGAGGGCGGCCGGATCGATGCGTTCCAAGGTCGGCCCAGAAACCACGATCCCGCCCTTGAGGGCGCGTTCCATCACCCGGGCGGCGATATTGACGTCCACGCCGAGCCAGTCGTCGGCCAGCCGCTGAGGCCGGCCGGTGTGGATGCCGACCCGCATCCGCGGCGTGTGCCCGTTGACCTCGACCTCGCGAAGGGCCTCTTGTGCCTCCAGCACCGCGGCGACGGCGACCAGCGGGTCGCGGAACACCGCCATCAGCCCGTCGCCCATTCGTTTGACGATGCGGCCACCAGCGTCCAGCAGCGGCGGCTCGATCGCGCGCGACACTCGCCGCAGCAGGGTCAGGGTGGCGTCGTCGCCGGACTGCAGCGACCAGGTGGAGAAGCCGACCAAATCGGTGAACACCAGCGTTGCCTCGGAATTGCCCGGCACCCGCGACATCCGTTGGGTCAGGGCCTGCCAGACCTGCAACGCGCCCAGGCTGACTTCCCGGGAGGCCGCCGAACGGTCTCCCATCAGGCGGTCGGCCGCCCGCGCGGCGGCCTGCGGGCCGCCATCTCCGGCGGTGGACAGCGGATCACCGAATTCTGGGTCGCCGGGCAACACGCGCCGCACCCGCCGGACCAGGTCGACGATTCGGACGTCGTTGGTGGTGCGGTTCAGCCAGGCCGCGGCCTCATCCAGGGAGAAAGAGGTGCGGCGGTCGGGGCTGGGCTGGTCGGGCACTGCCACCGCCTCCCCGAGCCCAGCAGCCTGCCGTGGGGCCGGCTCGAGGTCCATGAGTTTCAGGGTAGGTGGCGCTCGCCGACACCGGCAACGACCGCCGACAGTGGCACACGACACGATTGGCGTTTTCGGTGCGACGCGCCACAACGAATGTAGACAACGATCGTTGTCACAATTATCGTAGTTTCAGGTTCCCAGACAGGAGACGTGATGACCGTTACGCCGACCGCGTCCGTCGAGCAGGCGTCTGCGCCCGCCGACGACAGTGCCCCCAGCGTTGCCAAAACCGCTCCCAAGCCTGCTCCCGCGGTGGAGCCGTTGAACTCTAACTCGTTGACCTGGAAGTACTTCGGCGACCTGCGCACCGGCATCATGGGCGTCTGGATCGGCGCCATCGAGAACATGTACCCCGGCCTGGGCGCGGGCGTCACCGAGCACTCCAGCATCTTGAGCGAGCCGATGCAGCGTGTGACGCGGTCGGTCTACCCGATCATGGGTGTGGTCTATGACGGCATCCGGGCCCAGCACACCGGCGCCTCGATCCGCGACTACCACCGCGATATCAAGGGCGTCGATGAGAAGGGCCGGCGCTATCACGCGCTGGACCCCGACACCTTCTACTGGGCGCACGCCACGTTCTTCATGCTGATCATCAAACTCGCCGAGTACTTCGACGGCGGCCTCACCTTGGCCGAGAAGCGCCAGCTCTTCGACGAGCACGTGCAGTGGTACCAGATGTATGGCATGAGCATGCGTCCCGTGCCGAAGTCCTGGGAAGAGTTCTGCGAGTACTGGAACCGGGTGTGCGAGGACGAACTGGAGCTGACCCCGGCCGCCATCGACATTTTGAACATCCGCATCCCCAAGCCGTGGTTCGTCCCGATGCCCGACGCGGTGTGGCACCAGATGTTCAAGCCGGCGCTGGCCGCCCAACGCTGGGTGGCGGCCGGATTGTTCGAGCCGGTGGTGCGGGAGAAGGCCGGTCTGCGCTGGTCGGAGAGCGACGAGGTGCTGCTGCGGCTGCTGGGCAAGGTCAGCCACGTGGCATTCAGCTTTGTGCCCGACGAGATTCGGCTGCACCCGCGCGCGCTGGCCGGCTACCGGCGCGAGCAGGGCAAGATCCCCAGTGACACCCCGCCGATCGAGGCCCCGTGGTTCAGCGGACCGCCAAAAGACCGGCGGCACAGCGGAATGCACTACGTCCCGCCGGTCAGCGCGGGCATGAAGCTGGTCGAGCGCGCCGGAGCGCTGATGCACAGCACCTTCTCGCTGGCCGCCGGCAGTGGCCTGACCCCGCGACCGCCGCGCCGTAAGCCCAAGGCCGCCTAAGCGCGGCGCTGGGCTCGCGCGCTCTGGTAGAGGCAGATCGCCGCTGCCGCTGCAACATTGAGGCTCTCAGCGCCTCCTGCCATCGGGATGTGCACCCGGTGGTCGGCGGCGGCTGCGGCCTCGGCCGGCAACCCCTGAGCCTCCGGGCCGAACAGCCACGCGGTGGGCCCGGCCAGGACCGGGTCGGCGTCATCGAGGCTCAGCTCACCGTCAAGCGCCGTCGCCAGCACCTGCAGTCCCGCCTCCCGCAATGCGGTGAGCACGGCATCGGTGTCGGCGGCCACTACCACCGGGACGTGGAAGATGCTGCCCGCGGACGAGCGCAGGCACTTGCCGTTATAGGGATCGACGCTGTTGCCGGTCAGCACCACCAGGTCGGCACCGGTGGCGTCGGCGATGCGAATCAGGGTGCCGGCGTTACCGGGCTCGCCGATGCCCACCGCCACCGCCACCAGTCGCGGAGCACCGGCCAGCACAGTGTGCAGATCCGCTTCGGCGTGCGCGCACACCGCGATCAATCCGGCCGGAGTGACGGTGTCCGACAAGGCCTTTGCCGCGCGGTCGGTCACCAGGTGGACCGGTACCTGCGCGCAGGCCAGCAGATCGTGGTGACGTTGCGCCGCCGCTTCGGTGGCGAAGACCTCCAGGACCAGGCCGCGAGCGATCGCGGCCTCGATCAGATTGGGCCCCTCGGCCAGGAAGCGCTGTTCGCGCTTCCTGGCCACGTGCCGATGCAGCTTGACCGCCGCGACCACCCGGGCCGAACGTTCGGTCAGCATCGGCTCGGTTCGGGTCAGGCAGCCTCGCCGGAAGGCGCGTTGACATCCTCGGGCAGCGCGGCCCGAGCGACCTCGACCAGCGCGGTGAATGCAGCCGCGTCGCTGACGGCGATCTCGGCGAGGTTCTTGCGGTCCACCTCGACACCGGCGGCCTTGAGGCCCTGGATCAGCCGGTTGTAGGTGATGTCGTTGGCGCGGGCCGCCGCGTTGATGCGGGAGATCCACAGCTTCCGGAACTCACCCTTGCGGGCACGACGGTCCCGGTAGGCGTAGGTCATTGAGTGCAGCTGCTGCTCTTTGGCCTTGCGGTACAGCCGCGACCGCTGGCCACGGTAACCCTTCGAAGCCTTCAGGACTGTACGGCGCTTCTTCTGGGCGTTGACTGCGCGCTTCACGCGTGCCATGGGGTGTTCCTACTCTCGTTGGGGCGTAAGGGGATTGCGGTGCGGAGAAAGCGGCAATCAGCCGTTCAGCATCGCGTTGACGCGCTTGGTGTCGGCGGCAGCCACCTCGGTGCGGCCGGCCAGACGACGGGTGCGGGTGCTCGGCTTGTGCTCGAGCAGGTGGCGGGCGTTCGCCTTCTGCCGGACGATCTTGCCGGTTCCGGTGCGACGGAATCGCTTCGAAGCGCCGCTGTGGGTTTTCGCCTTGGGCATGTTTCCTCAGTTCTGCTGTCGGGTTTTTCAGTTCTCGGGCTGCGGCTCGGCCGCGTCCGCCGCGGGGGCGGGAGCGGTGGCGGGTGCGGGGTGAACCGCGCCTCCACCGGCGTCCTCTGCGGCCTTGGCACGGGTTTTCGCGCCGCGGTGCGGTGCCAGCACCATCGTCATGTTGCGTCCGTCTTGCTTGGCGGAGGTCTCGACGAAGCCGTACTCGGCGACGTCGGCGCCCAACCGCTGCAGCAGGCGGTAGCCGAGCTCGGGCCGGGACTGCTCACGGCCGCGGAACATGATCGTCACCTTGACCTTGGCCCCGGCTTCGAGGAAGCGGACCACGTGGCCCTTCTTCGTCGCATAGTCGTGGTCGTCGATCTTGGGACGCAGCTTCTGTTCCTTGACGACGGTCTGCTGCTGGTTCTTGCGAGACTCGCGCTCCTTCTGAGCCGCCTCGTACTTGTACTTGCCGTAGTCCATGATCTTGCAGACCGGGGGTTTAGCGGTCGGTGCGACTTCGACAAGGTCAAGATCGGCATCCGCGGCGACGCGAAGCGCATCTTCGATGCGCACAATGCCTACCTGCTCCCCGCCCGGGCCGATCAATCGAACCTCAGGTACACGAATGCGCTCGTTGACGCGGATCTCAGTGCTGATGGGACCTCCTTGGGTAGTCTTCGGTCGCGGCCGCCGCAGTGCTCGTCCGGACGCAGCGGCGCTGACCCCACCCACCAGCAAAAAAGCCCTGCACGAAGCAGGGCCCATACCGACCGATCACGGCCTGAACAACCTCAAGCCGCCTGCGCAGCGCGCAGAGCAGGCGGTTTACACCGCCTGCGACCGGACCACTGAGCCGCAAGGATTGCTCCTCAGGCTAGTGGTGGGAGGGAACTCCACTTGCTGTCCTGGCGTACGCCGGGACGGTCGCGTTAGGGAGTCTAGCAGCTGTTCAGCAGTCATTCCGCCCGGCGATCATGCCCACCGGCGATTCCACACCTGCTTTTCGTCCTTTTCGCGGCTTTCCTGCATATTCTCGCGGGCTATGACCCTGACAGTGCCGGCTGTGCCGCGCTCGCGCAGCCGCTCCACCACCCGGCTGCACTGGGTGCCCTCCGCGGCCGCCTGGGCGGTCGGCATCGCCGCCACATTGTCGCTGCTGGCGAGCATGTCACCGGTGATCCGGTGGGCGATCCGGGTGCCCCGGGAGTTCATCGACAAGTACCTGTTCAACTTCCCCGACACCAGCCTGGCCTGGGCCTTCGTGCTGGCCCTGCTCGCCGCCGCGCTCAGCGCGCACAAACGCATCGCCTGGTGGTTGCTGATCGCCAACCTGGTGGTCGCCGGCGGCTGGAACGTCAGCCGGCTGGTGTCGGACACCTCCGACCGCTTCGGTGTCATCAGCGGCGTGGCGGGCCTGGTGCTGCATCTGGTCGCGATCGTGGTGCTGGTGGCAGCCCGCGGCGAGTTCTGGGCCAAAGTGCGGCGCGGAGCGCTGCTCAAATCCGCAGCGACGCTGGCCGCCGGGTGGACGGTGGCGATCCTGCTGTGCTGGGGCCTCATCGAACTGTTCCCCGGCACGGTGACCCGCCCGTTGCGACTGCCCTACGTGGTGAACCGGGTGGTGGGCTTCGGGCTGCTCGAGCCCGACCTCTTCCCCGGCAAACCCGACTTCGGGCTCAAGGCGCTGTGCGGGCTGCTCGGGGCGCTGGCCCTGATCGTCGCGGCCATCGTGCTGTTCCTGTCGCAGCGCGCCGACAATGCCCTCACCGGCCAGGACGAGTCGGCGATCCGCGGGCTGCTCGAGCAGTACGGCCAGAACGACTCGCTGGGCTACTTCGCCACCCGCCGCGACAAGTCGGTGGTGTTCGCCCCCAACGGGCGCGCCGCCATCACCTACCGGGTCGAGGTGGGCGTCTGCCTGGCCAGCGGCGATCCCGTGGGCGACCCGCGGTCGTGGCCACAAGCCATCAACACCTGGTTGCGGGTCTGCAAGGACTACGGTTGGGCGCCGGGAGTGATGGGGGCCAGCTTCGCCGGGGCGCAGGCCTACCGCGACGCCGGGCTGAGCGCGCTGGAACTGGGCGACGAGGCGATCCTGCGGCCCGCGGAGTTCAAACTGTCCGGACCCGACATGCGCGGGGTGCGCCAGGCGGTCACCCGGGCCCGCCGTTCGGGTCTGACGGTGCGGATGCGCCGGCACGGCGAGATCGGCGCCGACGAGATGGCCCGCGTCATCGACCACGCCGACGCCTGGCGCGACACCGAATCCGAGCGCGGGTTCTCCATGGCGCTGGGCCGCCTCGGCGATCCGGCCGACGCCGACTGCTTGCTGGTCGAGGCGGTGCGCGGCGACCCGCGTACCGGGGAGGTCGTGGCGATGCTGTCGCTGGTGCCGTGGGGGCACAGCGGGGTGTCGCTGGATCTGATGCGGCGCTCCCCGCAATCCCCCAACGGCACCATCGAACTGATGGTCAGCGAACTGGCCCTGCAGGCCGCCACCATCGGCGTCACCCGGATCTCGTTGAACTTCGCGATGTTCCGGGCCGCTTTCGAACAGGGCGCACAGCTGGGCGCCGGCCCGGTGCTGCGACTGTGGCGGCGGCTGCTGATGTTCTTCTCCCGCTGGTGGCAGCTGGAGACGCTGTACCGGTCGAACATGAAGTATCGGCCGCAGTGGGTGCCGCGCTACGCCTGCTACGAGGACGCCCGGTTGATCCCCCGCGTCGGGGTCGCCTCGGTGATCGCCGAAGGCTTTCTGGTGCTGCCCTTCTCGCGGCGCAACAAGCAGCACACCGGACACCACTCGGCCGTGCCGGCGACGATGGCCGCCTCCGGACGGCTGCACAGCGACGGGACCGCACCCGACGACATCGACAGCGGGGTCGGCGAGTTCAGTGAGCCCGACAAGACACTGCCCCGGCTTCCCGAGCAGGTCCGGGTCCGGATGGCCAAACTGAAGTCGTTGCAGGGAAGCGGCGTCGACGCCTACCCGGTGGGTGCCGCGCCCAGCCACACCGTGCGCCAGGCCCTGGCCGGCGGCACCGAAGAGACCGTCTCGGTGGCCGGACGGGTATTGCGGATGCGCGACTTCGGCGGCGTGCTCTTCGCCCAGTTGCGCGACTGGTCCGGTGAGGTGCAGCTACTGCTCGACGATTCG
Organism: Mycobacterium sp. P7213; assembly: GCF_900604305.1. Taxonomy (NCBI): domain Bacteria; kingdom Bacillati; phylum Actinomycetota; class Actinomycetes; order Mycobacteriales; family Mycobacteriaceae; genus Mycobacterium; species Mycobacterium sp. P7213. The sequence goes on along the minus strand of NZ_UWOA01000032.1, from coordinate 29,181 downwards.
GTACTCGCGCAGGCCGACGGCGACGCGCGCGCCGCGGACTTCAGCGCCGGGGTCGATCTCGGCGACCTGGTCGCGGCGACCGGCCGGATAGGCCGCAGCCGCAACGGGACACCGTCGCTGCTGGTGACGCACTGGCGGCTGGTCGGCAAATGCCTGCGTCCACTGCCCGACAAATGGAAGGGCCTGACCGACCCCGAGGCGCGGCTGCGGACCCGCTATGTGGACCTGGCGATCAACACGCAGGCGCGCGAGCTGATCGCAGCCCGCAGCCAGGTGCTGCGCTCGATCCGGGACACCTTGTTCGCCAAGGGATTTCTGGAGGTCGAGACCCCGATTTTGCAGCAGCTGCACGGCGGGGCCAACGCGCGCCCGTTCGTCACCCACATCAACGCCTACGACCTGGACCTGTATCTGCGGATCGCCCCGGAGCTCTACCTCAAGCGACTGTGCGTAGGCGGGGTGGAGCGAGTGTTCGAGCTGGGCCGCGCCTTTCGCAACGAGGGCGTCGACTACAGCCACAACCCGGAGTTCACCCTGCTGGAGGCCTACCAGGCGCACGGCGACTACCTGGCCTGGATCGACGGGGCACGGGAGCTGATCCAGAACGCCGCGGTCGCGGCCAACGGCGCCCCGGTGGTGATGCGGCCCGGGGCCGACGACCAGCTCGAAGCGGTCGACATCTCCGGGCAGTGGCCGGTGCGCAGCGTGCACGACGCGGTGTCCGACGCGCTCGGCGAGCAGATCGACGCCGGCACCGATGTGGCCACCCTGCGCCGACTGTGCGACCACGCCGGCGTCCACTACCTGCGGCAGTGGGATGCCGGGGCGGTGGTGCTCGAACTCTACGAGCAGCTGGTCGAGGCCCGCACCCAGCAGCCCACGTTCTACACCGACTTCCCCACCTCGGTGTCGCCGCTGACCCGGCCGCACCGCAGCAAGCCGGGGGTGGCCGAGCGGTGGGACCTGGTGGCGTGGGGCGTGGAGCTGGGCACCGCCTACAGCGAACTCACCGATCCGGTGGAGCAGCGCCGCCGGCTACACCAGCAGTCGCTGCTGGCCGCAGGCGGCGACCCCGAGGCCATGGAACTCGACGAGGACTTCCTGCAGGCTATGGAATACGCGATGCCGCCGACCGGCGGGCTGGGCATGGGCGTGGACCGCGTCGTCATGCTCATCACCGGCCACAGCATCCGGGACACTCTGCCGTTTCCGCTGGCCAAACCTCGTTGAGCCGGATTCCGGTCCATCATGGAGGGGTGATCCTGGCGAGTGGCGAACACACCTCGCTGATGCATGGCTGGATCCCGGTCACGGTGCAGGCGGCGGCGGTGCTGTCGCTGGTGCTGGCCGTGGGCTGGCGGTCGCGCCGCTGGCTGCGGCGACTGCCGCTGATCGGCGCCGTGGGGCTGGCCGTGGCGGGATGCGTGTACTGGTTCGTGAGCGACGACGGCCTGTCCGCTCAGCCGCCGCCGATCAGCCTGTGGCTGTGGGTCGCGCTGACCGGCGCCGCCGCGGCGCTGCTGGTGCTGGGCTGGCGGGGTGCGGCCTGGCGGCGCCGCGGCATCGCCCTGCTGGCGGTGCCACTGTGTCTGCTCAGTGCGGGTTTGACCCTCAACGCCTGGGTCGGCTACTTCCCGACCGTGCAGAGCGCCTGGGGCGACCTGACGTCGGGACCGCTGCCCGACCAGAGCGACCAGGCGGCGGTGAACGCGATCGCCGGCTCGGGGGCCGCCCTGCCCGGACGCGGCCACGTACTGCGGGTGACGATTCCCGCCGACGCCTCGCACTTCAAGCATCGCGGCGAGCTGGTGTACCTGCGTTCGCCCAGGATCCGCCGCCGCAGCTGCCGGCCGTGATGATGATCGGCGGCGAGTTCAACACGCCCGCGGACTGGCTGCGCTCCGGAGGCGCGATCAAAGCCGTCGACGACTTCGCCGCCGCCCACCACGGCAACGCACCGGTGCTGGTGTTCGTCGACTCGGGTGGCTCCTTCAACAACGACACCGAATGCGTCAACGGCCCGCGCGGCAACGCCGCCGACCATCTGACCGAAGATGTGGTGCCGTACGTGATCTCGCACTTCGGGGTCAGCCCGCAACCGGCGCAGTGGGGGGTGGTCGGCTGGTCCATGGGCGGCACCTGCGCGGTGGACCTGACCACGATGCATCCCGAGAGGTTCAGCGCCTTCGTCGACATCGCCGGCGACCTGAGCCCCAACACGGGAACCCGCGCGCAGACCATCAGACGGCTGTTCGGCGGCAGCGTCGACGCCTGGGCGGCGTTCGACCCGTCGACGGTGATCGCCAGGCACGGCCGGTATTCCGGGGTTTCGGGGTGGTTCGCGGTCGACGGCAGCGCCGCCAAGTCCGATAGCGGCGGTCAGCTGGCCGCCGCGAAGTCGCTGTGCACGCTGGGCCGGGCCAACGGTATCGACTGCGCGGTGATCACCGAACCGGGCCAACACGACTGGCCGTTCGCCGGCAGGGTGTTCACCCACGCCCTGCCGTGGCTGGCCGCCCGGCTGGGCACCCCGGGGGTGGCGCCGGTGGGCTTCCCGAGCGTGTGAGGAGGCGATGCTGGTCCGGATTTCGACCATATGGTGTTGTGCCCGGCTCTGAGCGACAGCAGCTGCATCGAACAATTCGCCGAGTGTGCGGTTTGGTTCGAAAATCGGCCGTTCTGCGTACCAAACCGCACACTCGAGGAATGGGTCCGCTACTTCGAAACCGCCGGCGGTAACGTGGCGACCATGGGTGACGATCCGAGCGACCCGCAGCCCGACACCGGATACGACGACGCCGGCGTGCCGACGTTCGACTCCGTGCGCGAGAAGATCGAACGCCGCTATGAGACCTCGATCGGCGCACAGGAACTGGATTCCGAGACCCAGGAAGGTCGCACCGTCGAGAAGCAGTTCGAGGACCGCCAGCACGCGGCGGCCGACCGGCTGGAGCAGATCCGCAAGTCGATGCACGAGGGTGAGCACTGACCGGTGCGGACCTTCACCATCGCCGAAAGGCGAAACCGTTTGGCGCGCCGACATTTTCTTGCCCCTGACACCGCTGATGCGCCGATAGCCCGGATCGCGGCAACGCTGGTCGGGCTGCACGCCACCGATCCGGCGACTCCGTACCTCTCGCTGTGGGCGCGGCGCTCGGGGTTCGCGGTGGCCGACCTGCACGACGCGCTGTATGAAAAGCGCTCACTGGTCAAGCATCTGGCGATGCGCCGAACGCTGTGGGTGTTCGATCCCGCCGACCTGCCCGCCGTGCAGGCTGCGGCCAGCGACCGGGTGGCCGACACCGAACGGCGCAAGCTGATCGCCGAGGTGGCCAAGGCGGGCGTGGCCAATGACGGCGAAAAGTGGCTGACCCATGCTGCGGCCGCGGTGCTGCGGCACCTCGATGAGAACGGCCCGGCCAGCAGCATCGCGCTGCGCGCGGCCCTGCCCGAGCTGGCCGGCACCTACGATCCCGCGCCCGGCAAGACCTACGGCGGCCAGACCCATCTGGCGCCGCGCGCGCTGACCGTCCTGGGCGCGCAGGGCCACATCGTGCGCGGGCCCAACGACGGCGGCTGGACCTCGTCGCGGCCGCAGTGGACGACCGCGACGAGCTGGCTCGGCGCACCCGGCGCCCCGATGATGGCCGAGCCGGCGCAGACCCAGCTGATCCGAACCTGGCTGCGGGCGTTCGGCCCGGCCACCGCCGAGGACATCAAGTGGTGGTTCGGTACCACTAAGACGGTGGTCCGCAAGGCGTTGAGTGAGATCGGCGCCGTCGATGTCGACCTGCACGACACGCCCGGCTACGCGCTGGCCGACGACCTGGAGCCCGAACCCGAGCCCGAGCCGTGGGGTGCGCTGCTGCCGGGCCTCGACGTCACCACGATGGGCTGGTACCAGCGCGACTGGTACCTCGGCGAGCACCGCGGCCAGCTCTTCGACAACAACGGCAACGCCGGGCCCACCGTGTGGTGGAACGGCCGGATCGTCGGCGGCTGGTATCAGAATGCGGCCGCCGAAGTGCAGCTGCAGCTGCTCGAAGACCCGGGCACCCAAGCCCGTGACGCGCTGAACAAACGGGCGCAGGAGCTCACCGCGTGGCTGGACGGGGTGCGGGTTCCGCCGCGGTTCCCGTCGCCGCTGGTGAAGGCGGCACAGCGCTGACGGCGTGGTTTCCCGAAGCGGTGAACTGCTTCTTGAGCATCGCGTACCCCCAGGCCAGTACCAGCCAGGGCGCGATCAACCAGGGGCCGTTCAGCAGGATGAACTTGACGCCCAGATCCATGAAGCTGGCGGTGTTGGTCGACGGGAAGCCGGCGATGATCTCGGTGCCGTAGTAGTACCAGGTCAGCACGGTGTGGGTGACGGCGGTCGACATGACCAGCAGGGTTCCCCGGTAGTCGGTGAACTTGGACCGCAACAGCAGGACGAGTCCGGTGACGCCCACGCAGGCGTTGATCACCGACAGCACCTCGATCATCAAGAAGTTGGGTTCGGCGTGCAGATAGCGCAGGTCGCCGCCGTCGATGTAGTTCCACCAGGGATACGCCCACACCGCATCGCGGGCACCGGCGATCGCCTTGTGCAGAATCAGCCAGCCGAGCTCCCAGGTGAGATGCGTTGTGTAGGAACAGATCACGAACGGCAGAACGACGGCCTGGAGGCGTTGGAATCGGGTCCACGTGCGAAGCGACGGTATCGGCAGGAATGCCGCGAAGATACCCAGGAAGTAGGCGGCGGTCACCTGCACGACCATGGCATCGGCGATGACGGAGCGGTCGACGCCGCTGTGAAATGCCAAGTAGCTGTAGAGCGGAAACGCCAGGGCCAGCGAGCCGAACGCCACGATCCAGACGATGCGCAGTCCCCGCGAGCGCGGAAGTGTCGCCGAAATCTGCGCTGAGTCTTCCCGGCTCAACTCTGCGGTCGCCATCGGCGCCCCTCTCCCGTCCCGATCAAGCACCCGAGTAATCATCATTCTGTTACACAGAATCATCATTACTGTGGCACCGTAGCACCTCGTGGACACTCAGCCAACGGTCGATCGAAAGCAGGTGGCGGCCATGGGAACGAACCGATCCACGCCGCCGGTCGCCGACCTGGCCGACGCACGCAGGGCCATGTACCAGCAGCAGATCGTGGCCGCAGCCGAGTACGAATTCAGCCGCACCGGCTTCGCCGACGCACGGGTGAGCGACATCGCCAAGACCGCCGGGGTGTCACTGGCCACGGTCTACAAGCACTTCGGTGGCAAAGACGAGATCTGGGATGCCCTCAACGCCGCGCGGATGCAGGAGTTCGTCGCCGCCGTGCGCCTCCGCACAGACACGATCGACTCCCCGCTGGAGGCGATCCTGGTCGGAGCACGTGCCGAGGTGGAGTTCTTCGCCGCACACCCGCACTTTCTGCAGCTGCACATCAACGAGGGCCTGAGCTGGGCATCGGCCTCAGCCGAATTGGGCCGAGGTGGTCAACGAGCGGCATGGCGAACCGGTATGGACATGATCACCCGAGCCGCCGAGATCGCGGTGGACGCGGGTCAGATCACCCACCTGACTCCGCGAATCGCTGCGGCACTGGTCATCTCGGCCTTACAGATCTGGCTCACCGAGTGGGTCGCTGCGGGCAAGACCGAGCCGATCGAGACTGTCGCCGACGCCGTCGTGCGGCACCTGCGCGTCAGCCTCGGCGCTGAACCGGCTTAGCCCAGCCCGGACCCTACGCGCTGGCCTTACGCCGTCGTTTCACGGCCTTGGCGGGTTTGGCCGGTGCGCCCAGGATTTCGGCCAGGAACTTGCCGGTGTAGCTCTCCGGCACGGCCACCACGTCCTCGGGTGTGCCGGTGGCCACCACCGTGCCACCCCCGGCGCCGCCCTCGGGGCCCATGTCGATGATCCAGTCCGCGGTCTTGATCACGTCGAGGTTGTGCTCGATGACGATCACCGTGTTGCCCTTGTCCACCAGGCCGTTGATGACGCCCAGCAGTTTGGCGATGTCCTCGAAATGCAGGCCGGTGGTGGGCTCGTCGAGGATGTAGACCGTCCGGCCGGTGGAACGCTTCTGCAGTTCGGAGGCCAGCTTCACCCGCTGCGCCTCTCCCCCGGACAGCGTCGGCGCCGGCTGGCCCAGCCGCACATATCCCAGCCCGACGTCGACCAGGGTGCGCAGGTAGCGGTGGATGCCGGTGATCGGCTCGAAGAACTCCGCCGCCTCCTCGATCGACATGTCCAGCACCTCGGCGATGGTCTTGCCCTTGTAGTGCACCTCCAGGGTCTCCCGGTTGTAGCGGGCACCGTGGCAGACCTCGCAGGGCACATAGACATCCGGCAGGAAGTTCATCTCGATCTTGATGGTGCCGTCGCCGGTGCACGCCTCGCAGCGGCCGCCCTTGACATTGAACGAGAACCGGCCGGGTTGGTAGCCGCGGACCTTGGCCTCGGTGGTGGCGGCGAACAGGGTGCGGATCTTGTCGAACACCCCGGTGTAGGTGGCCGGGTTGGACCGCGGTGTGCGCCCGATCGGTGACTGGTCCACCCGCACCAGCTTGTCCAGGTGATCGAGTCCGGTGATCCGGGTGTGCCGGCCGGGCACCAGCCGGGCGCCGTTGAGCTTGTTGGCCAGCACCGTCGCCAGAATGTCGTTGACCAGGGTCGACTTGCCCGAGCCGGACACCCCGGTGACCGCGGTGAGCACCCCGAGCGGAAACGCCACGTCCACACCGGACAGGTTGTGCTCGCGTGCGCCGACCACGCCGAGTTGGCGCTTGGCGTCCACCGGCCGGCGGACCTCGGGCACCGCAATGCTTTTCGCGCCGGAGAGGTAGGCGCCGGTGATCGAATCCGCATTGGCCAACAGCTCGGCGTAGGGCCCGCTGTGCACGATCCGCCCGCCGTGCTCGCCGGCCGCCGGGCCGATGTCGACGATCCAGTCGGCGTGCGCGATGGTGTCCAGGTCATGCTCGACGACGATCAGGGTGTTGCCCAGATCGCGCAGCCGCACCAGGGTTTCGATCAGCCGCCGGTTATCGCGCTGATGCAGCCCGATCGACGGCTCGTCGAGCACGTAGAGCACCCCGACCAGACCCGACCCGATCTGGGTGGCCAGCCGAATGCGTTGCGCCTCACCACCGGACAGGGTTCCGGCGGCCCGGGACAGGGTCAGATACTCCAGGCCGACGTCGAGCAGGAAGCTGAGCCGGGACTGGATCTCTTTGAGCACCTGCCCCGCGATGGCCTGCTCACGCGCGCCCAGGGTCAAGGCGTTGAGGAAGTCCGCGCAGTCCGCGATCGACAGCTCACTCACCTGCGCAATGGATTTACTGCCGTAGCCGCCGGCGGCCAGCGTCACCGCCAGGATCTCGGGCTTGAGCCGGGTTCCGGCGCATTCCGGGCACGGCACGTCCCGCATGAACCCGGCGTAGCGGTCCTTCATCTGCTCGGATTCGGTCTGCTCCATCTTGCGTTGCAGGAATGCCATCACACCTTCGAAATCGGTGTAGTACGAGCGGGTCCGGCCGTAGCGGTTGCGGTAGCGCACGTGCACCTGCTCGTCGGAGCCCTCCAGGATCGCCCTGCGGGCCTTGGCCGGCAGTTTGCGCCACGGGGTGTCGACGTCGAAGCCCATCGCCTCACCGAGGCTGGCCATCATCCGGGTGAAGTACTCGCTGGTGGGGCCCATCGACCAGGGCACCACCGCGCCCTCGGCCAGGGTTCGGTCCGGGTCGGGCACCACCAGGTCGGCGTCGACCTCCTTGCGGATGCCCAGGCCCACGCACTCCGGGCAGGCCCCGTACGGGGAGTTGAACGAGAACGACCGCGGCTCCAGGTCGTCGACCGAGAGCGCGTGCCCGTTGGGGCAGGCCAGCTTCTCGGAGAACCGCTGCTCGCGATGGGGGTGATCGTCATCGCGGTCGACGAATTCCAGCACCACGATGCCGTCGGCCAGGCCCAGCGCGGTCTCCACCGAGTCGGTGAGCCGCTGCTTGGCCGACTCCTTGACGGTGAGGCGGTCGACGACCACCTCGATGTCGTGCTTCTCCTGCTTCTTGAGCTTGGGCGGATCGGTCAGCGAATGCACCACGCCGTCCACCCGCACCCGGCTGTAGCCCTGGGTGTTCAGCTTCTCGAAGAGGTCGGCGAACTCCCCCTTGCGGGTGCGCACCACCGGCGCCAGCACCTGAAAGCGCAGGCCCTCGTCCATGGCCAGCACCTGGTCGACGATCTGCTGCGGGGTCTGGCGGGCGATCCGCTCGCCACAGACCGGGCAGTGCGGGGTCCCGGCGCGGGCGTAGAGCAGCCGCAGGTAGTCATAGACCTCGGTGATGGTGCCGACCGTCGAGCGCGGGTTGCGGTTGGTGGACTTCTGGTCGATGGAGACCGCCGGCGACAGGCCCTCGATGAAGTCGACGTCGGGCTTGTCCATCTGGCCCAGGAACTGGCGGGCGTAGGCCGACAGGGATTCGACGTAGCGACGCTGACCCTCGGCGAAGATGGTGTCGAAGGCCAGCGAGGATTTACCCGAACCCGACAGCCCGGTGAACACGATCAACGCGTCACGCGGCAGGTCCAGATCCACACTGCGCAGGTTGTGTTCCCGCGCACCCTTGACGATCAGCCGGTCAGCCACGGGTCCATGCTAGGTGGCGCTACCGACAACCAGGTCAGGGCCAGTACCGTGACGGTCATGACCTCCCAGATCGCGGTAGACGACACCTACACCGGACACGTCGAACCCGGAACCGCGGCACGGCGCACCCTGCCCGGGGCCACCATCATCAAGACCTCGGTGGGCCCGATGGACAACAACGCCTACCTGGTGACGTGCACCAACACCGGCAAGACGCTGCTGATCGACGCGGCCAACGACGCCGAGAACCTGGTGGCGCTGGTACGCGAGCACGCCCCGGACGTGGCGCTGATCGTCACCAGCCACCAGCACTTCGACCACTGGCAGGCGCTGACCGCGGTGGCCGAGGCTACCGGGGCGCCGACCGCCGCACACGCCCTGGACGCCGAGCCGCTGCCGGTCGCCCCGGATCGCATCCTGGCCGACGGCGACACCGTGACCGTCGGCGATCTGAGCTTCGACGTGATCCACCTGCAAGGGCACACCGAGGGTTCGGTGGCGCTGGCCCTGGACGGCGCGGCCACCGGTGGGGTGACCCAGCTGTTCACCGGCGACTGCCTGTTTCCCGGCGGTGTCGGAAAGACCTGGCAGCCCGGGGACTTCGAACGCCTGCTTGGCGACGTGAGCCGCAAGGTGTTCGACCGGTTCGGCGACGACACCATCGTCTACCCCGGGCACGGTGATGACACCGTTCTGGGCGTGGAGCGTCCGCACCTGGCGGAGTGGCGCGAACGGGGCTGGTAGCCCCCGGCGGCTAGGTAGAGGCCTCCAGTTCCAGATTCCATTCAGTCGTGACAGTGAGAGGCGGACCGGGAGCGGGGTCGGTCAGAGGAATGATCTCACCCACGAGGTCCGCGGCTCCGCGGCCCTCAAATAGGGCCACACAAGGTTGAGCGTCAAGCCGAGACAAGAACCTCACGGCGGCTACACCGCCGTCGTAGAGCTCACCAGCAATCGTCTGGGTAACCAGGCGACGACTCGTCGTGATTTCGTGCAGATCAAGGTGGTCCATTCCATGTGCGACCAAAAGCGGGACGTGCCTGTCTTCTATCTGTTGACGCACTGCCCCGTCGGTTAGGTCAATCATCGGGCCATCAAGTCTTAGTAGCGCTGGAGCTAGTACCGTTCTGACGACGCCAGCTTGCAGTCACCGGTTCCGAGGCGAAGTCTTCAGCCGCTTCGGGCCCGTATCTCGCGATATGCCTGAGCTTGGCACCGAGATTTGGCCGGAGGTCTGCCAGCACCTCCCGGAGGCAGGTTTCGGGCAAGTCCGCCAGATAGAGAGTACGGAAGCGGTGGTGAATGTCATCGAAGCGATGACTGAAGCTGTACAGCTCGCGCGGCGTGAATCCAAGTGGACTTGCGTGGTAGCCAACTCGCCACAACAGCAGTTCGGAGCCGGCTCTGGTCACGCCTGAAAGCTAGCGACCTGTCTAGCCGCTTGCACGACCATCGCGAAATCAGCCGTGTCGGACGCGGCGCCGAGAACTTCAACTGGCGCCCGATCGTCGAGGCGTGTGTTTGTGCCAAACAACCAGGCCCGAGCAGTCTTGTCGTCGTACGCATCAACAAGCATTCGGACAACTTTGTAGCCCTCACGCAGCCTGCGTTCGGTTACATCGTGTGGTTCCGGGCCGCCTACCCGCGCGTATCGGCCGATCTGCTTTACATCGGCCAGTCCCGCGAGGGCCGCGGCGATTCGTTGTCCGACTGCTTCCTGCAGGTAGCTGGCGATTTCACGAATTGGACGGGTTGTTGCCTCGAAATCGAGCTTCACAGCAGCGCTGGCTGTTAAAACAGACATTCTGCGACCTCCAGATGGACTGTATCCACCGTAAGGCTACCACTAAGCCCACTGGAAACAACACCTGAAACTACACCATACAGTTCAGCGTGCCGGGCGCCCGTGACGCTGGGCCTCCGTTGGCGCGAACGGGATTGGTGAATCTCCCCGCCGGTTAGCCGGTGGTGTGGACGATCAGCACGTCGATCTTGGAGCGCCGCGACACGTTGGCCGGCACCGAACCGAGCAGCCGCCCGGCGATGGTGCTCAAGCCGACGTTGCCGACCACCAGCAGGTCGGCCTTGACCGACTCGGCCAGCTCCACCAGCGCATCGACCGGGGCACCGACGATGGCCTTCTCTTCGACCTCGTTGGCGCCGGCCGCGATGGCCCGCTCCTTGGCCTCCTTGAGGATGGCGTAGATCGGGGCGTTGCCTGAGGCCTTGTAGCCCTCGTCCTTCAGCGCGTCGGCGGCGCGGGGGTCGTCGGCGTGCGGTAGGTAGGCGGTGGCGATGACGACCTTGGCGCCCTCACCGGACGCCAGGTGAGCCGCGCGGTCGACGGCGCGCAGCGACGAGTCCGAGCCGTCCGTACCGACCACCACGGTCTTGTAGCCGCTCATTGGTAACCCTCCCGGTGCATTGATCGCCTGTTCGCAAATTAAGCCATCGCGACCCTAACGCGTCGACGGCCCCGATGGGGGCGATTGACGTCACATGTCGTTTGCGGCGCGGCGCGCACAGCCGCCTGACCGGCCAGAAGGCCCCGTTTGCCCGCCCTCGTGACGTAGCTGACATGCCGGGTCCACCGGTAGCGTGGAATGTCATCACCGTCACCGCTACCGACAGCGCACGCCGTTGAGCCAGGTATTGAGCCCGGCCCCGGTGCGTACCGATGCGGCCCCGCCCCGGCGTCCACCGCGCTCACCGGATGCGGCCGTAATCGCCGTCGCCGCAACGTTGATCAGCGTCATCGGCGCGAGCCGGCCGTCGCTGTGGTTCGACGAGGCCGCCACCATCTCGGCGTCGACGCACCGCTCCCTGCCGGAACTGTGGCGATTGCTCACCCACATCGACGCGGTACACGGGCTGTACTACCTGGTGATGCACGGCTGGTTCGCGGTCTTCCCCGCGACCGAATTCTGGTCGCGGGTGCCGAGCAGTCTGGCGGTCGGCCTGGGGACCGCCGGCGTGGTGGTGCTGTCCCGCGGGTTCACCGGCCGGCAGGTATCGGTGTGCGCCGGTGCGCTTTACGCGATATTGCCGCGCATGACGTGGGCCGGCGTCGAGGCGCGCCCGTACGCGTTCTCGGCGATGGCCGCCGTCTGGCTCACCGTGCTGTGGGTGACCGCGGCCCGGCGTAACACGGTGCGACTGTGGGTGGGCTACGCCGTGGCAGTCGTGGCGGCGACGCTGCTGAACACCTTCACCGTGCTGATGGTTGCGGTACACGCAGTGGCGCTGCGACGGCTGCGAACCGACGACTCCGCGCGGCGAAGGTGGGCCGTGGCGGCCGGTGCCGCGTTGGCCGCGCTGGCCCCGTTCCTCTGGTTCAGCCAGGGGCAGATCCGCCAGGTCGCCTGGATTCGGCCGCTGAACCCGCACACCGTCATCGAGATCGTCCAGCAGCAGTACTTCGACAGCAGTGTGCCGTTCGCGATCCTGGCGTGGCTGGGGCTCGCCGGCGCCGTGGTCGCCGTTCGGAACGGCACCCGCCGGTCCCCCGATCCCGATACGCGGCGGCTGGCGGCGCTGTGCGCGGCCTGGATGCTCATCCCGACCCTGGCCACGCTGGCCTATTCGGTGGTGGTGAAACCCGTTTACTACCCGCGGTATTTGATCTGCACGGCTCCGGCGATGGCGATCGCGCTGGCGATCGCGATCACCACGCTCGCCACTTCGCGCCGCGCCGTGATCGGCGTCGTCGCCCTGTTGGCGATCGCCGCAGCGCCCAATTACGTTGTCAATCAACGCGATCGCTACACCAAAGAGAAGGGCTGGGACTACAGCGCGGTGGCCGACGTGATCGTCGCGCACGCCCAGCCCGGGGACTGCCTGATGATCGACAACACCACCCGGTGGCTGCCCGGCCCGATCCGGGCGCTGACCGCCGCGCGTCCCGAGGCGTTCGCGAAGCTGACCGACCCCGGCCTGGGGCCGCACCGCCAAACCCTGGGGCGGTTGTGGGACGGCCACCTGGCGGTGTGGGCACTGAAAGATCAGTTCGACCGCTGCCCGACGATCTGGACGATCACCGATCACGACCGCAGCCTGCCGGCCCATCAGCGCGCCGTGAAGTTGCCGGCGGGCACCCGGTTCGCGCGTACCCCCGACGGCCAGATGCTGCACGCGCTGCACTTCCACGTCGTCGAACGCTGGCAGTTCACCTTCGCCCAGGTGATCAAGTCCACCCGCTGAACACCCCTAGGTACAGCAGTTGGGGTCCAGGGCCGCGCACACCGCCTGCAAAGCATCCGGACGCACGCGGTGGAACATGTTCATCCCCCGCCGGTCTGACGCCACGAAACCGGCCTTGCGCAGCTGCGTCAAGTGGTGGCTGACCGTGGATTCGCTCAAGCCCAGCGCGGCGGCCAGGTCGCCGGAGTTCTGCTCTCCGGCGGTCGAGCCGAACAGATACGACACGATCTTGACCCGAACCGGGTCCGCTAACGCCTTGAGCCGCAATGCGATCTGCAATGCATCGGCGTCGGTCATGGGCCCCGCGGCAACCGGGGCGCAACACACCGGTGCGGTCATGTCGATTACCGGCAACGCTTTCGGCATGGATCCATCCTGCCACATTTCATTGACATATATCGAAAAGGTTGGCATGCTGACGCCACATCACTAGTTCGACATATGTCTCACAGCTGAAGGTGACTGTCATGTCCCGCATCCAACTCGCGCTCAACGTCGACAACCTCGATGCCGCGATCACGTTCTATTCCCGGCTGTTCGGCACCGCGCCGGCCAAGGTCAAGCCCGGCTACGCCAATTTCGCCATCGCCGACCCGCCGCTGAAGCTGGTCCTGCTGGAAAACCCCGGCCACGGCGGAACACTGAACCACCTCGGCGTCGAGGTGGCCTCGAGCGAGATCGTCCATGACGAAATCGCCCGGCTCAGCGACGCGGGCCTGTTGACCGAGACGGAAATGGACACCACCTGCTGTTACGCCGTGCAGGACAAGGTCTGGGTCAGCGGCCCAGACCGGGAACGCTGGGAGGTCTACACCAAGATCGCCGATACCGAGTCCGCCGCAGCACCGGCCTCCTGCTGCTGATGGGCGACGACGCAACCACCACCCGGCTGTCCACCCTGGACCGACTGCTGCCGGTCTGGATCGGACTGGCCATGGCCGCCGGCCTGGCTCTGGGACGGATGATCCCGGGTCTGGGCGACGGCCTCAGCGCGGTGCAGATCGACGGGATCTCGCTGCCGATCGCCGCCGGACTGCTGATCATGATGTATCCCGTGCTGGCCAAGGTCCGCTATGACCGGCTCGACACCGTCACCTCGGATCGGCGACTGCTGATCAGCTCGCTGCTGCTCAACTGGGTTGCCGGCCCGGCCGTGATGTTCGCTCTGGCCTGGCTGCTGCTGGCCGACCTGCCCGAATACCGCACCGGGCTCATTGTGGTCGGCTTGGCCCGCTGTATCGCCATGGTCATCATCTGGAACGACCTGGCCTGCGGGGACCGCGAAGCCGCGGCCGTCCTCGTCGCGCTCAACTCGGTCTTCCAGGTCGTCATGTTCGCGGTGCTGGGCTGGTTCTACCTGTCGCTGCTGCCCGGCTGGCTGGGACTGCCGCAGACCAGCATCGAAGTCTCGCCATGGCAGATCGCCAAGTCAGTGGCGATCTTCCTCGGCATACCGCTGGCCGCCGGGTATCTGACCCGCCGCTGGGCCGAACGCAGCAAGGGCCGCGGCTGGTATGAGAGCCGGTTCCTGCCCCGGATCGGACCCTGGGCGCTTTACGGACTGCTCTTCACGATCGTCATCCTGTTCGCGCTACAAGGCGATCAGATCACCCACCGCCCCCTCGACGTGGTCCGTATCGCGATTCCGCTACTGGCCTACTTCACGATCATGTGGGGCGGCGGCTACCTGGTCGGGGCCGCTCTGGGCCTGGGCTATGCGCGCACCACCACCTTGGCGTTCACCGCGGCCGGCAACAATTTCGAGCTCGCCATCGCGGTGGCGATCGCCACCTGGGGCGCCGCCAGTGGGCAAGCCCTGGCCGGGGTTGTCGGGCCCCTGATCGAAGTGCCCGTCCTGGTCGGTCTGTTCTACGCGGCGCTGGCCCTGCGCGGCCGCTTCAGCGCACCCACCCACCCCGTCCGCTGTTAGGGGGCTCGCACCGCCTCAGCCGGTACCGCCGACGACTTCGCCGGCGCCCCGGCTGGCCCGATAGGCGACCACGAAGCCCAGCGCGGCGAGCACCGCGAAGATCGCGAACAGCCAGCGAGCCGCGGGCTGACCGGTACTCATCGCGGTGTTGACCACCAGGCCGGCGATGCCCGCGCCGAACGCCCCGCCGATCAGCGTGACGGTGTTGACGGCAGCGGCGGCGGTCCCGCCCTCGGCCGGATCGTCGACGCAGCTCATGGCCCACGCCGACAGGTGCGGCCAGCCGGCGCCGACGCCGATGCCGACGACCAGCAGCGCCAGCGCCCAGATCGCGCCGACCGCGGTCGGGTTGTAACTGCTCATCCGGGCGAACGCGACCACCGACAAACCCGCCGACATCACCAGCGGCGCGCTGATCACCAGGCCGATGACCACCCGCGTCTTGCTCACCGACGCGCTGGCGATCTCGCTGATGGTCCAACCGGTCGACAGCGCGGCGCCCAGAAAGCCGGCCATCATCGGCGGCAGGTGGGCCAGCCGCTGCCCGAGCAGCGGGATGTACAGGTTGGCCTTGGTGGTGGCCATCAGCAGGCCCAGCGTCAGGTAGATCCACTTCTCCCGGCCCGGCTGGAAAGCGCTGGACGGCAGCACCGCCGACGACGAACGCCGGTCCACGACCAGAAACACCACCAGTAGGACCGCCCCGACCAGCAGCAGCCCCATCGCACCGATCAGGCTGCGCGGAAGCTGCGCGACGCTGACCGCCAGCGCGGCGCCGCCCAGCAGCAGCAGTGACCGCACCGGGAACTGCACGGGTTCGCCGCGATACCCGCTGCTCCCGGCGGGCAGCACCACACTGACCGCCACGCCCATCACCACGGTCAGAATCGCCATAAGACCGAAGGCCCACCGCCAGATGCCGAACTGGGCGAACAGGCCGCCGGCTGCCGGTCCGACCAGGGTGCCGACACCCCACATGGCGGACACCAGCCCCGAGGCCCGGGTCCACAGCCAGCTGGGCAGGACTGCGTTGATCAGCGCCCACCCCAGCCCGGCCAACAGGCCGCCGCCCATGCCCTGCAGAGTGCGACCGACCAGCAGAATTTCCATCTCGGGTGCCAGCGCACAGAGCACCGTGCCCAGGCCGAACGACAGCAGACCCATCAGGTAGGCCGAGCGGGAACCGACCCGGACCAGCACCGCGTTCGCGGCGGCCGCGGCGATCACCGAACCGACCAGGTAGAGGGTGGTCACCCAGGCGTAGAACCGCTCACCGCCGATGTCCTTGATGGTGTTGGGCAGCAGACTGATCGTCAGGAACTCGTTGGTGGCGTACAGCGCCACACCGCCGGCCAGCACGGCCGCGGTGCCCAGGTAGCGCCTACCGAGCAGCTCACGCCAGCTGCCAGTACTAACAGCGGAGTCATGCACCGCTGCTTCCGTCAGTTCCACCACCGCTTGCAGTCAATCACGGATCGCCATCCCACGCGAAAATGGACCGGCCGCCTGGCGCGTCACTTGATGCCGGCCGCGTCCATACCCCGCAGTTCCTTCTTGAGGTCGGCGATCTCGTCGCGGATCCGGGCCGCCAGCTCGAACTGCAGATCACGTGCCGCGTTCATCATCTGCTCGGTGAGGTCCTTGACCAGATCGGCCAGTTCGGCCCGGGGCATGTTGCTGGTGTCGCGGCCTTCGAAGACCCCCGCGCTGACTGCCCGGCCGGGCTCGCCCTGGGCGCGCCGCCCGCGTGAGGCGTTACGGCCCGACCCGGCGACCTCGATCGATTCGGTGTCCTCCACCTCCCGGTAGACCTGGTCGAGGATGTCGGCGATCTTCTTGCGCAGCGGCTGGGGGTCGATGCCGTTGGCCTCGTTGTAGGCGACCTGCTTGGCCCGGCGGCGTTCGGTTTCGTCGATGGCCTCCCGCATCGAGTCGGTGATCTTGTCGGCGTACATGTGCACTTCGCCCGAGACGTTGCGGGCGGCGCGACCGATGGTCTGGATCAGGCTGCGGGTGGAGCGCAGGAAGCCCTCCTTGTCGGCGTCGAGGATCGACACCAGTGACACCTCCGGCAGGTCCAGCCCCTCGCGCAGCAGGTTGATGCCGATCAGCACGTCGTAGTCGCCGAGCCGCAGCTGCCGCAGCAGCTCCACCCGCCGCAGCGTGTCGACCTCGGAGTGCAGGTAGCGCACCCGGATCCCCATCTCCAGCAGGTAATCGGTGAGGTCTTCGGCCATCTTCTTGGTCAGGGTGGTGACCAGCACCCGCTCGTCGGCCTCGGTGCGCTGCCGGATCTCGGCGATCAGATCGTCGATCTGGCCCTTGGTCGGCTTCACCACGACCTTGGGGTCCACCAGGCCGGTCGGGCGGATCACCTGCTCGACGAACTCGCCGCCGGCCTGGCTGAGTTCATAGGGCCCCGGGGTGGCCGACATGTACACCGTCTGGCCGATCCGGTCGGCGAACTCCTCCCAGGTCAGCGGCCGGTTGTCGCACGCCGAGGGCAACCGGAACCCGAATTCGACCAGGTTGCGCTTACGCGACATGTCGCCCTCGTACATACCGCCGATCTGCGGCACGGTGACATGCGACTCGTCGATGATGAGCAGGAAATCCTCGGGGAAGTAGTCGAGCAGGGTGGCCGGGGGCGTGCCGGCGCCGCGACCGTCGATGTGGCGCGAATAGTTCTCGATGCCCGAGCAGAAGCCGACCTGGCGCATCATCTCGATGTCGTAGTTGGTGCGCATCCGCAGCCGCTGGGCCTCCAGCAGTTTTCCGTGGCTCTCCAGCTCTTCGAGCCGGACGGCCAGCTCCGCCTCGATGGTGGAGATGGCCTGCGTCATCCGTTCCGGGCCTGCGACGTAGTGGGTGGCCGGGAAGATGCGCAGCGAGTCGACCTTGCGCACCACGTCTCCGGTGAGCGGATGCAGGTAGTACAGCGCCTCGATCTCGTCGCCGAAGTACTCGATGCGGACCGCCAGCTCCTCATAGGAGGGGATGATCTCGACGGTATCGCCGCGCACCCGGAAGGAACCGCGGGTGAACGCCATGTCATTGCGGGTGTACTGCACGTCGACCAGCAGCCGCAGCAGCCCGTCGCGCGGCACCTCCGCGCCGACCTGCAGCTCCACCGACCGGTCCAGGTAGGACTGCGGGGTGCCCAGGCCGTAGATGCAGGACACCGAGGCCACCACCACGACATCGCGCCGGGACAGCAGGCTGGAGGTGGCCGAGTGGCGAAGCCGCTCGACGTCGTCGTTGATCGAGCTGTCCTTCTCGATGTAGGTGTCGGTCTGGGCGATATAGGCTTCCGGCTGGTAGTAGTCGTAGTACGAAACAAAATACTCGACGGCGTTGTGCGGCAACATCTCTCGCAGCTCGTTAGCCAGCTGCGCGGCCAGCGTCTTGTTCGGCGCCATCACCAGGGTGGGACGCTGCAGCCGTTCGATCAGCCAGGCCGCGGTGGCCGACTTGCCGGTGCCGGTGGCGCCCAGCAGCACCACATCCTTCTCCCCCGAGGTGATGCGGCGTTCCAGGTCGGCGATGGCGGCCGGCTGGTCACCGGCCGGCTGAAACTCGCTGACGACCTCGAACCGGCCGCCGGCGCGGACGATGCCTTCCACGGCGTCTGCGGCGGGCCGGTACTCCGAATGCGCGACGATAGGGTGTTCGGTTGCGAAGGCCACGAAAGCCAGAGTAGGCCCGCCCCGCGACAAGGCAGAGCGCGCCAGCGCGATGAGGAGGAGCCGGGCCATAGGCTGGGTCTCCGACAGCGAGAGGCGGCCAGCGGTGCATCCACCCAAGGAAGAGACCTTCGACCTGCGCGGCTACACCAATACCGACCCCAAAGGGGTGGTGCGCGACGTCGACGTCTACACGGTGCACCCGTGGGGCCTCTACCTGGCGCGCCCCACCCCGGGCCGGGCCCAGTTCCACTACCTGGAGTCCTGGCTGCTGCCGTCGCTGGGGCTGCGCGCGACCGTCTTCCACTTCAGCCCGGGGTATGAACGCGACCAGGACTTCTACCTCGACGTCGGCGAGTACACCGCGGGACCGGAGCGCTGGCACTCCCGGGACCACTACCTGGATCTGGTGGTCCGCACCGCATCCGGCGTCGAGCTCGCCGACACCGACGAGCTGATGGCCGCCGTCGCCGAGGGCCTGCTGAGCCGGCGCGACGCCGAACACGCGGTGCTGCGTGCGGTGGCCGCCGTCGAGGGTCTGGCCCGAAACGGCTACGACCTGCACCGATGGCTGAGCAGCCAGGGCATGCCGGTGACCTGGCCGGTCAGCGACGGGCTCCGGGGGTCGCCACCAGGATCTCGGTAGCCGCCGGGTCCTCGGTGACGGACCGGGGCCGGGTGAGCGACGAGGTGGGCAGCACCTTGATCGGCCACCAGAACCAGCGGCCCAGCAGCGCCGCGATCGACGGCGTCATGAACGCCCGGATGATGAAGGTGTCGAACAGCAGGCCCAGACAGATCGCGGTCCCGGACTGACCGATCGAGATCAGGTCACTGCTGATCATCGCGCCCATGGTGAACGCGAACACCAGGCCCGCCTGGGTGGCCACGCTGCCCGATCCCCCGACGCCGCGGATGATCGCGGTGTTCATCCCGGCGCCGAGTTCCTCCTTGAAGCGGGACACCAGCAGCAGGTTGTAGTCCGACCCCACCGCCAACAGGATGATCACGGTGAACGGCAGCACGAACCAGTGCAGTTGCAGGCCGAGGATGTGCTGCCAGATCAGCACCGACAACCCGAATGACGAGCCCAGCGAGACCGCTATGGTTCCGACGATCACCGCGGCCGCCACCAGGCTGCGGGTCAGCACCAGCATGATGATCAGGATCAGGCACAGCGACGCCATCACCGCCAGCATCATGTCGTATCTCAAGAACTCGCCGATGTCGTGATAGGTCGCCGCCGTGCCGCCGATGTAGACCCGGGCGCCCTGCAGCGGAGTGCCCTTGATCGCCGCCTTGGCAGCGGTCAGCTCCTCCTGCGTCTTGGAGAGCGCCGCGTTGCCCGCCGGGTCGCCCTCGTGGGTGACGATGATCTGCGCGGACTTCCCGTCCGGCGAGACCATCAGCTTGAGGCCCTTCTGGAAGTCGGCGTTGTCGAAGGCCTCCGGCGGCAGATAGAAGAAGTCGTCGTTCTTGGCGGCATCGAAGGCCTGCCCCATGACGGTCGCGGTGTCGGTCATCCGGGCCATCTGGTTGATCATCCCGTTGAACGTGCTGTACATCGTCAGCGTTGTCTCGCGAATGTCCTTGGAGATGGCGATCATCGGCGGCAGCTGCGCCACCAGCTGCGGCATCAGGGTGTCCATGTGCTCCAGGTCGCCCAGCATCGCGGTCATCTTGTCGCTGAGGTTGTCGACCCCGTCGAGTCCGTCGAAGATCGACCGCAGCGACCAGCACATCGGGATGCCCGAGCAGTGCGGCTCCCAATAGAAGTAGTTGCGCATCGGCCGCCAGAAGTCGTCGAAATCAGCCAGGTGGTCCCGCATTTCGTCGGTGACCTGTTTCATCTCGGTGGTATGGCCCACCATGTCGTGGGTGACGCCGGCCTGCTCCGACATCAGGGCCTGCATGCGCTCCATGATCTCGATCATCGAACCGAGCTGGTCGGTCATGTGCAGCATGTCGGCCATCCGGCCTTTGAGATAGTCCAGGTTCTCGGTGATGGGCACCGACTGCATGCTCAGCTGAAACGGCACCGAGCTGTGGTCGATCGGCGCTCCTAGCGGCCGAGTGATGCTCTGTACCTTGTCGATTCCGTCCAGACGGAAGATGTTCTTCGCGATCCGATCCAGTACCAGCATGTTGCCCGGCGTCCGCAGATCCTGATCGGTCTCGACGAGCACGATATCCGGGTTCATTCGGGCCTTGGAGAAGTGCCGATACGACGCCTCATAGCCCTGAATCGACGGCAGGCTGTCGGGGATGTAGTACTGGTCGTTGTAGTTCACCGAGTACGACGGCAACACGGCGATCCCGATCAGGGCGACGATCATGGTCACCACGAAGATCGGCCCCGGCCACCGCACGATCGCGGTCCCGATCCGGCGCCAGCCCCGCGCCGAGAGCTTCCGCTTGGACTCCAGCAGGCCGAATCGCGTGCCCAGCAGCAGAACCGCGGGGGTGATCGTCATCGCCGCGGCGACCACGACCAGCATGCCGACCGCACACGGCACACCCATGGAGGCGAAATAGGGCAGCCGGGTGAACTTCAGGCAGAACGTGGCGCCGGCGATGGTCAAACCCGAGCCCAGCACCACGTGCGAAACACTGTGGTAGGTGGTGAAGTACGCGGTGACGCGGTCTTGACCCGCCGCCCTGGCCTCCTGATAGCGGCCGATGAAAAATATCGCGTAGTCGGTACCGGCCGCGATCGCCAGCGAGGTCAACAGGCTGACCGCGAACGTGGACAGCCCCATGATCTCGAAATGGCCCAGCACGGCCACGATCCCGCGCGCCGCACCCAACTCGACGAAGACGGTGAACAGGATCAGCAGCACCGTCGTCATCGACCGGTAGATCAGCAGCAGCATGACCGTGATCACCACGAAGGTGATCGCCGTCATCTTGAGCATGCTCTCGTCGCCGGCGTCGTTCATGTCCATGGTCAGCGCGGCCTGACCGGTCACATAGACATGCAGCCCGGGCGGCGGTGTGCTGCCGTCGACGATGTCGCGCACCGACTGCACCGACTCCTTGCCGGTGGTGGTGCCCTGGTCGCCGACCAGGTTCAGCTGCACGTAGGCGGCCTTGTCGTCCATGCTCTGGGCGCCACCGGCGGTGATCCGGTCGCCCCAGAAGTCCTGCACGTACTCGACGTGCTCGGTGTCGGCCCGCAGCTTCTCCACCAGGCCGTGGTAGTAGCTACGCGCCTGGTCGCCGAGCGGTTCGTCGCCCTCCAGCAGCACCATCACCATGCTGTCGGAGTCGAACTGCTCGAAGTTGGCGCCCTGCTTCTTGATCGCCTGGTAGGACTGGGCGTCCTTGGCCGCCAATGACACCGAGTGCGCCTTGCCGACCTCTTCCAGCTGCGGCACAACGACGTTGACGACGACGGTGAGCGCCAGCCACGCCACCACGACCAGCAGGGGCACGCGGTGAATGAACTGCGCGACGCGGGAACGGGTGACGGTGTCGGTGTCGCTCATGCCGACTTCACCAGACAAAAGACCTGAGCGTTGTGGGTGTCGACCGTCTGCTCGTCACGCACTTCGCCGTTGACGGTGATGCGGCAGCCGATCGAGCCGCTGTCGCCCTGGGCGACCACGTTGGCGAAGATGGACGTCAGCTTGGTGGAGATGGTGAACGACCACGGCAGGGTGGTGAATTCGGCCCGCTGCGGCTGCGAGTTCTCGTCGAGGTAGTTCACCTGGCCGACCGTCCCCTCGGGTCCGAACACTTCGTAGACGACGTCTTTGGGGATGACGGGTCGGGACTCGTCGATGAAGGCGGTCGACGCCGGTTTGGGCGCCATCACCGCATGGATGCGAAACCCGGCAAACCCGGCCAGCGCCGCCACCAGGACCACGACCATAGGGATCCAGGCGCGCTTCACGAATTCAAAAATGGTCTTTCCCTTTCGCTTTCGCGGTAAAACCAAGGGGCCTAAAGGTGTTGCAGGGGTTCCAGCAGGTTCACGCAGCGCCGGACCTCGTCCGACAACGAACCCGCCTCCGGGTCGCGCGACCAGCGCTGGATGGCGGTGCTGGCCGTGGCCATCACCGCACTGGCGATGACTTCGACGCGCCGATCGTCGGCGGGCAACCGCAGTCGCTGAGCGATCAGCTCGACCAGCTGCGTTTCCAGCTCGGCCAATTCCGCGGTGTGAAGCCGGAGCAACTCCGGGATCTCGCAGATCATCGGCAGCAGCGTGGTGAGGCCGACCGAGTTCGCGGTATGGACCTCGATGTGGTTGATCACCAGGTCGGCCACGTCGGCCATCAGACGCTTGGCACCCGGCCCACTTCGCACCACGGCACTGAGCTCCGGGTCGAACGACGGGAACGGCAGCACTACCGACGATTCCTTGTTGGGGAAATAGTTGAAGAAGGTGCGCACACAGACACCGGCCCGCTCGCTGATCATCGGCACCGTCACCGCGTCGTAGCCCTGCGCCGCGATCAACTCGACCGCCGCGCGGTGGATGGCGGCTTCGGTTTCACGCCGCCGGCGTTCCCTCAGCGAGCTGACCTGCGGCGCACCCATCCCGAAATCATTGCACACAATGCAAACTTTGCGCGCCATGCAATTTTCGTGATTTCGCACGCTCGGCTGTGCCGACTGTGACGCACGCTACAAGTGGGGCCCATGCCGCGACCGCGCTAAACTCCGCTGATATGAACGCCAAACTGCGAATCGGTGTCGCCGCTGCCACCACCGCAGCCGTGCTCGGGTGTGGTCAGCTGTTCCCGGCGCCCGCGGCCGCCGATGACAACGACAACACCACCGAGCTGCACAACGTGACCTACATCGCGAAAGTCGACGCCTGGTCCAGCGGCAACGTGGTCACCTTCATGCGCAACGACTACGAGACCGCCAGCGCGGACCTCGACGCGTTCGGCACTCCGTTCGAGGCCAACACCGTGATGTCCGACCCCAGCAAGGCCGGCATGGTGATCCGGTTGCGCTTCCCGACCACCGCGACCGTGCACTGCGAGATCAAAGTCGACGAGGTCACCACGGTCAAAAGCGAGCGCTTCATCAACACCTGGGGCAACACCAACGACCCGCACACCGGCGCGATGCTGTGTGGCGCCCTGATCAGCAGCATGGCCTGATCAGTTTGTAGGCCCGCTCAGGGCCTCCACCCGGTGGCATCGGCCCAGGCCCAGGCCTGACGATAGGCGGTGTCGAACCAGGGCTCCTTGACCTGCGCGTAGGCGTCGATGCCACCGTCGATTCCCGCGCGTTCGGCGTCGCGTTTGACCGCCAGATACTCGGCCTGCGCGGCGGGGTTAGCGGTAAGCCAGGCCGGAAACAGCAGGGCGAACTGCTGATTGGGCCAGCCCTCGACCCGGATATGCACGTTGGTGGCCCGGCCCGGGTCCGCGGAGGCGTGAATGCGCTTGCGCCACAACGCCGGATCTCCCGCGCGATCGAACTCCGCGGCGGTGCTGCGGGCATCGGGTTTACCGTTGTCGGCGGTGATAGCCGCCACCTGCGGGTAACCGGCCCGCAGCAGGGACTCGGCGAGTTCGTCGGCCATCGCCAGCGAAGCGACCGTGACCTGAACGTCGATGACGTCTCGGGCTTCGAAGGCCTCCGGCCAGCGCACCGCGGTGGAGCCGATGTGATCCACCCGGACGGCCCGGTGCCCGCAGGCGGTGCGCAACCGGGCCAGGATGCGCTGCGCCTGATCCGGCCAGGTCGGATCGGCTTTCATCAGCTCAGTGGGCGACGGCACCGTCTGGCGGGTGATCAGGTTGTGCGCGAACGGCTTGATGCGCTGGTGCCACAGCTCCAGGGCCTGCTCGGCCAATTGGTCCGGATCGCCCGAGTTGTCCAGCCAGACGTCGGCGACGTCGCGGCGCTGCGGCTCGGTGGCCTGCGCGGCGATCCGAGCCCGCGCGTCCTCCTCCGACATGCCACGGTATTGGAGGAGTCGGGCTACTCGGGTCTCTACGTCCGCGTGCACCACGATCACCAGCGGGAACAGCGGGGCCATCTGCGATTCGACCAGCAGCGGGATGTCCTCGACGATCACCGCCTCGTCACCGGCCTCGGCGATCAGCTCCGCGCGGCGGTGTGCCACCAGCGGGTGCACGATGCCGTTGAGGGTGGCCCGCTTGTCGTCGTCACTGAACGCGATCGCGGCCAGCGCCGGACGATCCAAAGCTCCGTCGGAAAGCAGGATGCCCGGCCCGAAGGCCTCGACCAGTTTGGCGAGGCCTTCGGTACCGGGCTCCACAACTTCACGGGCGATGACGTCACCGTCAACGATGACGCCACCATGGCGGCTGAAGGTCGCCGACACCGTCGACTTACCGGCGCCGATACCGCCGGTCAGACCGATACGCAGCATCTGCGCCCCTTCAACCCCACTGGGCGCTGGTTATGCGCTGTTACCGGCGAGCTTCTCCCGCAGTGCGGCGAGCTGCTCGTCGCTGGCCAGCGAACCGCCGGCCGGAGCCTCGTCGCGGTGCGAACCGTTGGCACCCGAGCGCGGCTCGGCCTGCTCGGCAGCGGCGAACTTCTCCATCTGCGTGGTGTGCATCTTGTGCCGGCGCTCGGCCTCGGCGTAGCGGGCCTCCCACTCGGTGCGCTGCTTGTCGAAACCTTCGATCCACTCGTTGGTCTCGGCGTCGAAGCCCTCGGGGAAGATGTAGTTGCCCTGCTCGTCGTAGCTGTCGGCCATGCCGTACTTGGAGGGGTCGAACTCCTCGGTGTAGTCCTCGTTGGCCTGCTTGAGGCTCAGCGAGATCCGGCGGCGGTCCAGGTCGATGTCGATGACCTTGACCATGGCGTCGTCGCCGACCGCGACCACCTGGTCCGGGACCTCGACGTGGTGCTCAGCCAGCTCGGAGATGTGCACCAGGCCCTCGATGCCCTCCTCGACGCGGACGAACGCACCGAACGGCACCAGCTTGGTGACCTTGCCCGGGACGATCTGACCGATCGCGTGGGTACGGGCGAAGTGCCGCCACGGGTCTTCCTGAGTGGCCTTGAGCGACAGCGAAACCCGCTCGCGGTCCATGTCGACGTCCAGCACCTCGACGGTGACCTCGTCGCCCACCTGAACCACCTCGGACGGGTGGTCGATGTGCTTCCAGGACAGCTCGGAGACGTGCACCAGGCCGTCCACGCCGCCCAGGTCGACGAAGGCGCCGAAGTTGACGATCGAGGAGACCACGCCCTTGCGGACGGCGCCCTTCTGCAGCTGGTTGAGGAACTCGCTGCGCACCTCGGACTGGGTCTGCTCCAGCCAGGCACGACGCGACAGCACCACGTTGTTGCGGTTCTTGTCCAGCTCGATGATCTTGGCTTCGATCTCTTTGCCGATGTAGGGCTGCAGGTCGCGGACCCGGCGCATCTCCACCAGCGAGGCCGGCAGGAAGCCGCGCAGCCCGATGTCGAGGATCAGGCCGCCCTTGACGACCTCGATGACGGTGCCCTTGACGGCCTCGTCCTTCTCCTTGAGCTCTTCGATGGTGCCCCAGGCGCGCTCGTACTGGGCGCGCTTCTTGGACAGGATCAGACGACCCTCTTTGTCCTCTTTGGTCAGGACCAGGGCCTCGACCTCATCACCGACGGACACCACCTCGTGGGGGTCGACGTCGTGCTTGATGGACAGTTCGCGGGAGGGGATGACCCCTTCGGTCTTGTAACCGATGTCGAGCAGGACCTCGTCCCGGTCAACCTTGACGATGGTCCCTTCGACGATGTCGCCATCGTTGAAGTACTTGATCGTTTTGTCGATGGCGGCGAGAAAGTCCTCGGCCGAGCCGATGTCGTTGACGGCTACTTGCGGCGAGGTGACGGTGGGACTTGGCATGTGTTGGGTTGCTCCGGACATTTTGACGTAGTAGGGACGGGGTCTTGTCACGCATGCTGCGCATGCGGTCGCCCACGATCTGGTCTAGGACTAGTCGAGGACTACCTGTTGAGGCTACTCGACGCGTTGCACGCTGGACAAACCGGTGGCTACGCTCCCTCGCTATGCCCCAGACGCGGAACCGGCGGAGAGTCGGAGCGCCGCTCATTGTGATCGTCCTGCTCGCCATCCTCACGGTGTTCCTGCTGCTGCTGTTCACCGCGGCCAACCCGGGCGGGACCCTGACCGCGCTGGTACTGGCGAGCATGTCGATGCTGGTGGTGCTGTTGTGCTACCGCTGGCTGGATCGCTGGGAGCCCGAGCCGCGCCGGCTGCTGCAACTGGCGTTCCTGTGGGGCGCATCGGTCGCCGTGGTGCTGGCGGTGGGCCTGGAGACCTTCGGGTCCTCGGTCGCCACGGTGCGGCCGCTGGTGTCGAAGACCTTCGACATGGCGGCCATCCAGGCGCCGTTCATCGAGGAGGCCGCCAAGGGCCTGTTCCTGCTGGTGATGCTGACCGGGCGCCGGCGGCTGGCGCTGAACTCGCTGACCGACTGCATGGTTTATTCGGGCGTCGTGGCGGTGGGTTTCGCCTGGATGGAGGACATCGTCTACATCGCGCCGGCCGAATCACCGGCCAAAATGGCCGCGGTGGCCATCGCCCGGCTGATCTTCGGCCCGTTCGCCCACCCGCTGTTCACCACCATGACCGGAATCGGGGTGTTCTTCGCGCTACGCCGCCACGGGTTCTGGTCCAAAACCTTCGTGATTCTGCTCGGCTACCTGGGGG
This sequence comes from Mycobacterium sp. P7213, assembly GCF_900604305.1. NCBI lineage: Bacteria > Bacillati > Actinomycetota > Actinomycetes > Mycobacteriales > Mycobacteriaceae > Mycobacterium > Mycobacterium sp. P7213. The sequence continues at coordinate 2,080 of NZ_UWOA01000032.1, read as the reverse complement.
CGGTGGCGATGCACGCGTCGTGGAACGCCTCACTGGCGATGGGTGGCGGGCAGTTGTTCCTGGTGACCTACCTGTTCTGGCTGGTGCCGGTGTTCCTGCTGATGGTGCTGCTGGGCATGCTGAGCCGTCGGCACGAACAGCATCTGGTGGCGACCAAACTGCCCGGCATGGTGGCCGGCGGCTTGATCAGCGCCAACGAGGCGACGTGGCTGGGATCGATCCGAACCCGCAAGCACGCGATCCGCGAGGCCAAGCGCATCGGTGGCCGAGCCGCCGGCCGGGCCGTGAAGAAGTTCGCCGTCCAAGTGGTCCGGCTGGCATTCATCCGGGACCGCATCGATCGCGGGTTCGGTGACCCCGAGGTGTTCGCGGTGCAGCAGGAGGACGCCTACGGCGTGGTGGCCGCCCGGGCGGCGGCGCCGGTGCTCTACACCATGGCCGGGTATCACGCTCCGCTGCCGGTACGGCGCTGATCTCCGGGAGCCACCGCCATGTCGCTGCGCAATCGCCTCACCGACCACTTCGGTATCGACCACCCGATCGTGCTGGCGCCGATGGCGCAGGCATCCGGCGGCCGACTCGCGGCGGCGGTCACCCATGCCGGTGGGCTCGGTCTGCTCGGCGGTGGTTACGGCGACCCGGACTGGGTGCAGCGTGAATTCGATGCCGCCGGCGACGCACGCGTCGGATGCGGATTCATCACCTGGAGCCTGGCTCGCGCACCGGAGGCTCTCGCCGTCGCACTCGACCGGGACCCGGCGGCCATCATGCTTTCCTTCGGTGACCCCACTGCCTTCGCCGGTGACATCCGCGACGCGGGCGTTCCGCTGATCTGCCAGGTGCAGACCCTTGAGCAGGCCCACACGGCGCTGCGGGCGGGGGCGAAAGTGATCGTGGCCCAAGGCACCGAGGCCGGCGGCCACGGCATGTCGGGTCCTTCGACCATGACGTTCGTCCCGGCCGTGGTCGACCTGGTAGCCGATTACTCGCCGGAGACATTCGTGTTGGCCGCGGGCGGTATCGCCGACGGTCGCGGGGTGGCCGCGGCACTGGCGCTCGGCGCCGACGGCGTTGTCGTCGGCACGCGGTTCTGGGTCGCCAGCGAGGCACTCGTGCCACCCGAAGCGCACGAGCGAGCCATCCGGGCCAGCGGCGAGGACACCGTCCGGACCCGCGCCTACGACCTTGTGCGACAACTCGATTGGCCTGCCCACTACGACGAGCGGGCGCTCCGCAACGCGTTCCTGCAGACCTGGCACGGCGACGAGAGCCACTTGCGGGCCAACCTTCCCGAGGCCATCGCTGAGTTTGAGGCGGGAGTCGCAGCAGCCGACTTCGACATCGCCCACCTCTTGGTCGGTGAGGCCGTCGGACTCATCCACGACGTCATGCCCGCGGGCGCCATCGTGGCACAGATGGTCCACGACGCCGCCAGGATCCTGAACCGCGGCGCGTGATGACCAATCGTTAGAAAGGCGGTGGGTCGTCGGGGTCGGTGCCGGGGGCGGCTTTCGGGAACCAGACGGCGTCGAGCGCGGTGCGTCGGGCTTGGCGGGCTTTGTGGTTTTGGTTGCGTTCGGTGGCGATGCGGGCCGCGCGGTTTTGGGCGCGGGTGCGTCGCCGGCGGGGCATCATCGCGGTGCGGTCACCACGGCGGTCATCGTCGCGGTGCTTGGGTGCCGGCAGGTCCGCGGTGGGGGCACACAACTGCGGGAACAGCCACGAACTGCCCGGGGTGGTGACATAGGTCTGCCCCGACGGCGAAGTCAGGATCACCGTCCCATCGGGCAGTTGCTGATCCCGCCACCCCCAGAAGGTCTTCACCAAATGATGCAAGCGAACCGTTCTAGAACACTATGAACGGAGAACGAACCATGACCACCACCCACCCCGTCGACAGCTCCATTACCCAGGGCGCCGGTATCCCCGACGACGCGCTCGATGCGCTGGTCGCCGCCACCATCCCTGATAGGGACGACGCCACCGTGCCTGCCCCACCCGGTGCGATCGAGGTCGGCGACTGGTCGGACACTGCGGACCACACCTACACGTTCCGAGAGTTCGCCTGCGAGTTCTTCCC
>NZ_UWOA01000077.1:0-13289 GCF_900604305.1 Mycobacterium sp. P7213 | reverse complement strand
GCCCAGGCCCGCCCCGGTGATCTGCTGTGCTACGGCCCGGGCGGGACGCAGAGCGTTGCCCTCTACCTGGGCAACAACCAGATGATCGAGGGCACCAGCCCCGCGGTCGCGGTCTCGCCGGCGCGCACCTCCAACATGGTCCCCTACCTGACCCGAGTGATCGGCTCCTGACCGACTCGGCCGACGTCACAACGCGCAGAATGCGGTTTCTCCAGGCAGGTTAGGTAGATTGTCGGGCGATCATGATTGCCCTGTCCCCGCCTCGACCGGCAGTAACACCTGTTGCAGAGCCCGCATCCGGCTCGGTTCCGACCCGCGGGTCGGCCACCGTGATGGGCACCCGCAAGGAGGGCTTTTACCGCCACGATCTGGACGGTCTGCGGGGCGTCGCGATCGCGTTGGTGGCGGTGTTCCATGTCTGGTTCGGGCGAGTCTCCGGCGGGGTCGACGTCTTCCTGGCGCTCTCGGGCTTCTTCTTCGGCGGCAAGCTGCTGCGGGTCGCGCTGAACCCGGCCTCGTCACTGTCACCGCTCCCCGACCTGAGCCGGCTGGTCCGCCGCCTGCTGCCCGCACTGGTGGTGGTGCTGGCCGCCTGCGCGCTGCTGACGATCTTGATCCAGCCGCAGACCCGCTGGGAGACGTTCGCCGACCAGAGCCTGGCCAGCCTCGGCTACTACCAGAACTGGGAGCTGGCCCGCAGCGCCGCCGACTACCTGCAGGCCGGTGAGGCCGTCAGCCCCCTGCAGCACATCTGGTCGATGTCGGTACAGGGCCAGTTCTACCTGAGCTTCCTGCTGCTGGTCTTCGGCCTCGCCTTCCTGCTCCGGCGCATACTCGGCAAGCACCTTCGGGTCGCGTTCGTCGTGCTGCTCACGGCGCTGACGGTGGCCTCTTTCTGGTATGCGATCGTCGCGCACCAGGCCAATCAGTCACTGGCCTACTACAACAGCTTCGCCCGCGCCTGGGAGCTGTTGATCGGCGCGCTGGTCGGCGCGCTGGTCCCCTACATCCGCTGGCCGATGTGGCTGCGGACCGCCGTCGGCACGGTGGCGCTGGCGGCCATCCTGAGCTGCGGGGCCCTCATCGAGGGCGTGCGGGAGTTCCCCGGACCGTGGGCGCTGGTGCCGGTCGGAGCCACGGTGGCGTTCATCCTGGCCGGGGCCAACCGGCAAGCCCTCCCGAGCACCAGTGCGAAACTGCCGTGGCCCAACCGGTGGCTGGCGGCGGCGCCGCTGGTCACCCTCGGCTCGATGGCCTACTCGTTGTACCTGTGGCACTGGCCGTTGCTGATCTTCTGGCTGTCCTACAGCGGGCACCGGCACGCAAGCCTGCTGGACGGCGCGGTGATCCTGGCGGTCTCCGGCGTACTGGCCTACCTGACCACCCGATTCGTCGAAGATCCGCTGCGCTCCCGCAAGCCGGCCGGCCAGCCCGCCGCGCCGGTGCTGCGCCCGCGGTGGCGCAAGCCCACGGCCGGCTGGTGGCGACGTCCGACGTCGGTGTTGGGCTCGACCGTGGTGTTGCTGGGGGTGGCGCTGACGGCGACGTCATTCTCCTGGCGCGAACATGTCACCGTGCAACGCGCCAGCGGGACCGAGCTGGTCAAGCTGAGCAAGGACGACTACCCCGGCGCCCGCGCGCTGCTCAAGCACAAGCGGGTCCCCAAACTCCGGATGCGGCCGACCATCCTGGAGGCCAAGAAGGACCTGCCGGTGTCCACCCGGGAAGGCTGCATCAGCAACTTCACCAACCCGGACCTGATCAACTGCACCTACGGCGACCACGAGGCGACCCGGACTGTCGCGCTGGCCGGCGGGTCGCACGCTGAACACTGGCTGCCTGCGCTGGACATCCTCGGCCAGCGGCACCACTTCAAGGTGGTGACCTACCTCAAGATGGGCTGCCCGCTGTCCACCGAGAAGGTCCCGCTGATCATGGGCAACAACGCCCCCTACCCGCAGTGCTACCAGTGGGTGGGCAAGACGATGGAAAAACTGATCGCCGACCGCCCGGACTTCGTGTTCACCACCGCCACCCGGCCGTGGAACATCAAACCGGGCGACGTGATGCCGGGAACCTACATCGGGATCTGGAAGCAGCTGTCGGACAACAACATCCCCATCCTGGGGGTCCGCGACACCCCGTGGCTGGTGCGTGACGGCGACCCGTTCCAGCCCGCGGACTGCCTGGCCTCCGGCGGCGACGCGGAGTCCTGCGGCATCAAACGCTCTGAAGTGCTTGTCGAGCGCAACCCCACCCTGGACTTCGTCAAGAAATTCCCGCTGCTCAAGCCGTTAGACCTGTCCGACGCGGTCTGCGACAAAGAGATCTGCCGCGCGGTCGAGGGGAATGTGCTGATCTATCACGACTCTCACCACCTGTCGGCAACCTACATGCGCACCATGACCGGAGAACTCGGACGTCAGATGGGCGCCGCCACCGGCTGGTGGTGAACCCGGCCATGCTCGGCGGCGAATGCCGGAAAAGCGGATAAGGTCAAGCGGTGTCGTCGGCTGAGTCGGGCCCAGAGCCCACACCGGAGCCGTCCGCGCCCACGGTCTGGCCCGGAAACAGTTATCCGCTGGGCGCGGTATACGACGGGGCCGGCACCAACTTCGCGGTGTTCTCCGAAGTGGCCGAGCGTGTGGAACTCTGCCTGATCGACGACAGCGACCACACCGAGACCCGGATCGGTCTCGATGAGGTGGACGGCTACGTCTGGCATGCCTACCTGCCCGGCGTCGGGCCCGGCCAGCACTACGGCTTCCGGGTGCACGGACCGTTCAACCCCGCCGCGGGCCAGCGCTGCGATCCCAGCAAGCTGCTGCTGGACCCGTACGGCAAGGCCTTTCACGGCGCCTTCGAGTTCGGTCCAGAACTGTTCTCCTACGACCTGGCCGATCCCGACAACGGCGCTGCGCCCGCCGCGCTCGACTCGCTGGGTCACACCATGACCAGCGTGGTGATCAACCCCTACTTCGACTGGGCGGCCGACCGGTCACCGCGCACGCCGTACCACCAGACGCTCATCTACGAGGCGCATGTCAAGGGTATGACCGCGACCCATCCGGGCATTCCGGCCGAGCTGCGCGGCACTTATGCCGGGCTGGCGCATCCGGTGATCATCGACCACCTCAAGTCGCTGAACGCCACGGCCATCGAGCTGATGCCGGTCCACCAGTTCCTGCACGATCAGCGGCTGCTGCAGCTGGGGCTGCGAAACTACTGGGGGTACAACACCTTCGGCTTCTTCGCGCCGCACAACGAGTACGCGGCCAACCGCCAGGCCGGCGGTGCGGTGGCAGAGTTCAAAGCCATGGTGCGCGCGTTCCACCAGGCCGGCATCGAGGTGATCCTCGATGTGGTCTACAACCACACCGCCGAAGGCAACCACCTCGGCCCGACGCTGAACTTCCGCGGAATCGACAACGCCGCTTACTACCGGCTCGACGAGGACGACCTGCGGCACTACACCGACTACACCGGCACCGGCAACAGCCTCAACGCCCGTCACCCCCACACCCTGCAGCTGATCATGGACTCGTTGCGCTACTGGGTGACTGAGATGCACGTCGACGGTTTCCGCTTCGACCTGGCCTCCACGCTGGCCCGGGAGTTGCATGACGTCGATCGGCTGTCGGCCTTCTTCGACCTGGTGCAACAGGACCCGGTGGTCAGCCAGGTGAAGCTGATCGCCGAGCCCTGGGACGTCGGCGAGGGCGGCTACCAGGTGGGCAACTTCCCCGGGCTGTGGACGGAATGGAACGGCAAGTACCGCGACACGGTGCGTGACTACTGGCGCGGCGAGCCGGAAACCCTCGGTGAGTTCGCCTCTCGCCTGACCGGCTCCTCGGACCTCTACGAGGCGACCGGGCGGCGTCCCAGCGCGAGTATCAACTTCGTCACCTGCCACGACGGTTTCACTTTGGCGGATCTGGTGTCTTACAACGAGAAACACAACGAAGCCAACGGCGAGGACAACCGGGACGGCGAGAGTTACAACCGGTCGTGGAACTGCGGTGTGGAGGGCCCGACCGACGACCCCGCGATCCTGGCGTTGCGGGCCCACCAGGCCCGCAACATCATGGCCACCCTGCTGATCAGCCAGGGCACCCCGATGATCTTGCACGGCGACGAGATGGGCCGCTCCCAGCGCGGCAACAACAATGTCTACTGCCAGGACTCCGAGCTGTCCTGGATGGACTGGACCTTGGCCGAACGCAACGCCGACCAACTCGCGTTCACCCGGGCCATGACCGCGTTGCGCACCGCGCACCCGGTGTTCCGGCGGCGCCGGTTCTTCGAGGGCAGACCGCTCTGCGGCGGCGACGAGGTGCATGACATCGCCTGGTTGACCCCGGCCGGCCAAGAGATGACCCAGCAGGATTGGGGCAGCGAATTCGGCAGGTGCGTCATGGTTTTCCTCAACGGCGAGGCACTGCCGGAGCCGGATCTGCGCGGGCAGCGGATCATCGACGACTCCTTTCTGCTGTGCTTCAACGCCAGTGAGACACCGGTCGAATTCGTGACCCCCAATACCGACTACGCGCAGGTCTGGACCGCGGTGATCGACACCGCGGACCCGGCAGGCAGAACTGAGTTGGTGGTCGACGCCGGCCAGGCCGTGACGGTGACGGGACGTTCGCTGACCATCTTGTGCAAGAGCCGGTGAGCTAGGCCGCCCGGCGCCCGAAATAGCGGATACCGGCCAACTGTGGGATGCGGTAGGGGCTGCGGATGCGACGCGTCGCCGCTGCGCGCCCGCGCAGGTGATAGCGGCTGAGTTCGCGTCGCACCGAGGGCGCCAGCAGCGGCCCCAACACCGCACCGGCGCCGAGCGCCAGCGCCAGCCCGGCCGCCATCCCGAGTGAGGCTCCGGCGTTGGGTTGCCCGTTGACCAGTTGTACGAAGCCCCGGAACAGGGTCAGCCCGGGAACCAGCGGGATGATGCCCGCCATGATGATGACCAACGGCGTGACCCGAAGCCGGGGCGCCAGCAGGGTGCCGACCAGCCCGGTCGCCGCGGCGGCCGCGAACGAGCTCACGATCGCGTTGGTCTGCAGCAGTTGCAGCCCGAAGAACAGCAGCGTGGCGGTCGCCCCGGCAAGGCCGGCCGCCAGTGCCGCCTTGAGCTGCGCATAGCCCGCAATCGCAGCGGCGGCCGCGCCGGTGGCGCCCGCCAGTAGATAGACCGGCACGCTCAGTGCTGCCACCGGCATCTCTGGGCTCACCCGGACTTGCGCTCCGAAAACCCCGCCGATCTGCACCGCGATCGAGACGCCGACCAGGATTCCGACCGACAAGAGCAGGATGTCCATCCCCCTCGAGACAGCCGTGAGTTGGTAGCCGGTGATGGCATCCTGCACCGAACCTACGGTGGCCAGCCCGGATAACAGCACCACGATGTTGGCGGCCACCACCGGTGATACCGGGGTGCCGGCCGGCAGCCAGCCGACGGCGTGCAGGCCGATGGCGACCCCGGTGGCCACGGCGGCGGCGACGACCTGCTGGAAGAGCAGTGGCAGTTGCCAGCCGTTGAGCACGCGGCCGATCCGGTCGATCAGGGCGGTGGTGACCGCAGATATCAGCGCGACCAGCGGCCCGGCACCGATCAGTACGGCGAAGCCGCCGGCCATCACCGCCCAACCGGCGGTGGCCACCCAGCGGGGATAGGGGTGATCGGCCCGGGTCACGATGTCCAGCTGCTGTTGCACCCACTCGGGATCCGGCGTCGTGTTCACCACGTGCTCGGCCAGATCGGTGGCCAGCTGCAGCCGCGTGTAGTCCAGTGAGCGCGACTGCACCAGATACATCGCGGTGACCGGGGCGCCCGGCACCCCGCGGGGCACTGAGACCCGGATCGAGTTGGCCATGATGTCCACCTGGGTCTGCGGCAGTCCGTAGGCGGTGGCGATGGCCAACATGCTTGAGGCGACGTCGGCGGTTCCGGCCTGTGATCCCAGCAGCAGCTGCCCGAATCGCAGGGCGATATCGAGCACCCGGCGGACGTCGGTTTCATCCATGCGCATTGTCTCCGATGACACCATCACGGTCGGCTACCCGTTCGGTGCCCGGAGCTCACCTGCTGCGCTGAATCCGCGCTGCTACAGCAGGTAGCGGTAGGCGGGCGAGCCGGGTTCCAGTGGCTCGACGTGGATCTCCGAGGTACGCATGCGGTCCAGCAGTCCCTCGAGGTCGGCAGCCGAGCCCAGTTGCACACCGACCAGGGCCTCGCCGGTCTCGCGGTTATTGCGCTTGACGTACTCGAACAGCGTGACGTCGTCGCCGGGCCCGAGAACCTCGTCGAGGAAGCGCCGCAAAGCGCCCGGTTCCTGCGGGAAGTCGACCAGGAAGTAGTGCTTGAGGCCCAGGTGCACCAGCGAGCGCTCCAGGATCTCGCCGTAGCGGGACACGTCGTTGTTGCCGCCGGAGATCAGGCACACCACCGTGGACCCCGGGGCCAGCATGCCGGAGTCGACCTCCAGCAGCGCGGCCACCGACAGGGCGCCCGCCGGCTCGGCGATGATCCCCTCGTTCTGGTACAGGTCGAGCATCGCGGTGCACACCGCACCTTCGTCGACGGTGGTCACCGACACCATGTCGCCGGCCCCGGACAGCACCGCAAACGGCAGAGCCCCGGCGCGCCGGACAGCGGCACCGTCGACGAACTGGTCGACGTGGTCGAGGCTCACCAGCTCCCCTGCCGCCAACGCGGCCATCATCGATGCGGCCCCGGCCGGCTCGACGCCCAGCACGGCACTCCTGGTGGTCCGCTCGGCCAGATAGGTGGTGATGCCCGAGATGCAGCCGCCACCGCCGACCGGCACCACTACCAGGTCCGGCTCGGTGTCGAGCTGGTCGAGCAGTTCCACCGCGATGGTGCCCTGGCCCGCCATAGTCCGCAGGTCGTCGTAGGGCGGCACCAGCGTCGCACCGGTGCGGGCGACATCGGCCAATGCCGCCTCCGCGGCCAGGTCGTAGGTCGCGCCGCCGACGATCAGCTCGATGAACTCGCCGCCGTGGTAGCGGATGCGGTCGCGCTTCTGCTTCGGTGTCTTGGCCGGCACATAGACCCGGCCGTGGACCCCGAGCGATCGGCAGGCGTAGGCGAATCCCTGCGCGTGATTACCGGCCGACGAGCACACCACACCTGCCGCGAGCTCGGCGTCGCTGAGCTGGACCAGCAGGTTGTAAGCGCCCCGCAGCTTGTAGGAGCGCACCGACTGCAGGTCTTCCCGCTTGAGATAGACGTTGGCGCCGGTCTGCGCGGAGAGCCGGTCGCTGTACTGCAGCGGGGTGGGCGCCACCACGCCGGCGATTCGCTTGGCCGCCGCGTCAATGTCGGCCGCGGTCAACGGGCCCTTCGACGGGCCCTGTGCGGGGCCGGGATGGGAGCCACTTCGGTTCTGGCGCAGTTCGGCGGACACCGCAATATGGTGTCACCCAGCAGGGGGTTCAGCCCACCGGGGTCAGGACGAACACCGGGATCTGACGATCGGTCTTCTCCTGATACTCGGCGTAATAGGGGAACGCGTCGACCGCGCGTTCCCACCACTGCGCCTTTTCCTCGCCGAATACCTCGCGGGCGTCGTAGTCGCCGCTGACGGGTCCGTCTTGCAGCTCGACACGCGGGTTCGCCGCGACGTTGTAGTACCAGACCGGGTTCTGCGGGGCGCCGCCCAGCGACGCGACAATCGCGTACTGACCGTTGTGTTCCACCCGCATCAGCGGGACCTTGCGCAGCTTGCCGGTTTTGGCGCCGACCGTGGTCAACAGCACGACCGGTTTGCCCTTCATCTCGATGCCCTCGGTGCCACCGGACTCCATGTACTTCTCGGCGTTCTCGCGTGACCAATCCAACGGGCTGGGTGCATATTCTCCGCTCAGAGGCATGCAGCCAGCGTAATACCGTGTCACGACATAACAATCCGGCGAGCAGATTTCGGCTGGCCTAACAATTGATTATCGCGTACCGTTAAATCCATGACCACCGCCCAGCGCTTCGGGCAGCACGTGCCCATCGCCGGTGTGCCGTGGCCGGCCTACAAGTTGGTCGCGCTGGCCATCGGCTTGGTCACCCTGCTGATCGTCGGTGCCGTGACCTCCAGCGCCGCGGCCGCGGTTCTGACCGCTGCGGGCGCCTGCAGCGCGGTGTGGGTCGTCTTGGGTTCGCGACACCCCTCGCGGCGCTGACCGCGGCTATTCGGGTTCGGCAGCCGGGCCGTCATAGATCAGCACCGCGCCGGCTACGCGTGCTTCGGCGGTCGGCCGGTGGTCGCGCAGCTTGCCGTCGTGCATCAGGTGCCGTACCTCGGTTCCGCGGACCAGGGTGAGGTAGTCGGCGATCAGCCTGCGATGACATCTCCACCAGACGGTCTCGGCGCACATCACCGCAACCTGTTGATCCGCCGCTTCGGCCAGCAACTCATCGATTCCGGCCCGGAAGTCCTCGCTGCGCATGTAGCCCGCGTAGGACCGAAACGAGTCATTGCGCAACCCGACGTCGGGGCTCTCCCCCTTGGTCCGCCGCCAGCCGCCCAGTCGTGGCTCCCACCGATAGCCGATACCGGCTGCCGGCAGCCAACGCTGCATCTCCTCGCGCGCGGAGTCCGGGTTGCGCCGGCTTCCCGGGGCGCTGCGTACGTCGATGAGGCCTTGCACACCGGCACCTGTCAGCAGCGCGGTGATCTCGGCCCGGTCCGCGGTGCCGTGGCCGAAGGTGAAAACCATTGGCGGCGTAGCGTTCTCCTGTCTGAAAGACGCCGAGGAGATCGAAAGCCTCTACGCCAGCGTCTGCGTATCGCCGACGGTGCATAAGGTGGCCGCCAGCGATGTCTGCGTCATCTGTTCCTCCTGCTCACGGTCGTCTCAGCGGCGACTGACTCGTTCCAGATATGCCATCGCCGATGCCTGCGACTCGGGATCGTGCACCGCGGTGACCAGTGCGTCGGCGTCGTTCCAGCTGCGTGTGGTCCCCACCATGCCGTCGGTCACCGCGTTGACCTGACGTTTGGTGCCGCCCAGCGTGAGCGCGGATTTGTTGACCAGCTGGCCTACCAGTTCGTCGACCGCCGCGCCGAGGTCTGCCTCGGGTACCACCCGGTTGAGAAAACCGATCGCCTTGGCCTCGGCGGCGTCGAACGGGCGGCAGGTCAAGACGAGTTCCTTGGTGAGCGCCGGCCCGATCTCGCGGACCAGTCGCGGGATACCGCCCCAGGCCAGCGGAATTCCCAGGTCGACTTCCGGAATCGAGAATCGGGTGTCCTCGGCGGCCACCCGCAGATCGCACGCCGCGGCCAGCACGACGCCGCCGCCCACACAGTGGCCGTGCAGCCGCGCCACCGTCACCGCCCGCATGGCTTCGATGGCATCGGCCATCCGCCGCCCGGCGTCGGCGGCGTCCCGCAGGGCTGCGGTTCCACCGCCGGCGGCGACGAACGCGCCCAGGTCGGCGCCGGCAGAGAACGCCCGGCCGCTGCCGGCCACCACCACGACTTTCACCGCGGGGCGGGCGTCGAACCAGCGGGCCGCCGCCACCAACTCGTTGAGCGTCACCGTGCTCAGCGGGTTGAGCTTGTCCGGACGACTCAACGTGATGGAACCGAGCGCACCGTCGGCTGCGACCGCGATGGTCGTTGCCGGCAGAGTTTCCGTGGCGCCTTCCATGGCGTCGACGTTAGTGGCGCCGCCGCGGCCTAGGCGCGGGATTGCCGTTACGGGCCGCTACCGCCGACATCGCTTACGGTGAGCCCATGTCGATTGCCGTCACCGAGTTCAGCCTGGTCGAGCAGACCGCCTTCCTCACCGCGTACGCCCGTGCACTGGACTGTCGCGCTCCCGTACCGATCCTTGGTGACGAGTTCTCCGAGCGCGTGGTCGGCCAGATCGATTACGACTTCCCGGCATTCCGCATTCCGGCGAGCGTGGTGCGCCAAACTGCCCTCCGCGCCAAGATGCTCGACGAGCGCGTCCGCGGGTACGCGGCTGCGCACCCCGATGCGGTGGTGGTCGACCTCGGCGCCGGGCTCAACGAGCCGTTGGCCCGGGTGAAACCGCCGGCGGGCGTCGACTGGTACAGCATCGATCTGCCGCGCGTGATCGCGCTGCGCGAGAAGGTGGTGCCGGCTCAGCCCGGCGAGCACCTCATCGCCGCCGATCTGACCGGGACGGACTGGACGGACAGTGTCCCGACCGGTCGACCCACCATGGTGATCGCCGACGGACTGTTCGCTTTTCTCACCGAGGCACAGGTCATTGCGCTGATCGCGCACGCCATCGACCATCTCGGGACCGGCGAGTTGGCGTTCAACGACTACGGCCGGGTCGGGCCGTTCAGCTGGCTGGGCATGAAGCTGGCGCCGCGGGGAATGTTCACCGTGCTGCGCCACGTCTGGGCCAATCCCGGCTTCACCGACCCGCGCACCCCGCAGCGGTGGGACCCTCGGCTGCGCCTGGTCGAACAGGCCTGCTTGGCGCACGCAGCCGAGGTCGATTCGTTTCCGGGCCCGGCTCGCAGAATCACCCGGCTCGCCGGCCGCTTCAAATCGGTGGCCGGCAAGGCCCGGGTGCTGCGCTACAAGTTCTGAGCCGAGGGGTTAGAAGCCGGCCCAGGCGTCACCGAGGTACTGCGACGGGTCGAAGTCGAGACTGGCGAACGGGTCGTTCGGAACAAGGTAGTCCGGCACCTCGGGGATCCACGAGTGGAACAGGCTGTTCCACAAGAACAGCGGGTCGTCGTCGCCGATCGTGACGTAGGCCGCCGATGCGAAGTTGATCGGGTCGGTCACCACGGTGTAACCGAGGTCGCCGGCCGACATGACCCAGTAGTTCAGGTCGTGCGGTCCCACGCCGTTGATCGTCAGGTTGGTGAAGTCACCGATGTTGACCTCGTAGATCGAGGAGCCGGACAGGTATCCGAAGTTGCCCAGGCTGCTCAGGTCGAAGTCGGCGGGCAGGGTCGGGTTGGCGACGAAGTCACCGAACTGGTAGGCCCGGGTGGAGAAGAACGAGTTCCAGTAGTCCTCGATCTTGATGTTGTACGTCCCGGCGTCGAGCGTGTTGTCGCCGTCGGTGTAGGTGATGGTGTAGGGCTGGTCGCCCTTCCAGTCGGTGATGAACGGGCGGACGCCCTGGTATGTCCAGCCACCGTCGAGGATGTCCCCCATCACCATGCAGACCGCACCGTTACAGGTCTCATACGGCCCGCCGTCCAGGAACGGGTCCCCCGCCGCGTTGGCGGCGGACCCCGGAATCACCAGCGCGGCGAACGCGGCGGCAGCGCCCATCCCCAGCAGGTTGAGAAGACGACGCGAAACCCACATGACTGCCTCCGTGTTGTTCAAGCTCATATATTGCTGTGAATCAACAGGCGTCTGATGTTACGCCTGTGTAACAACATTGATATCCTATGCTAATAGTACTCTTGGGTAAAGTTCAATTTTTTGCGATAGCGCGCCCGCCGGAACCGGCTCCGCGCAGCTCTCAACGCTCTCTACCTCCCCCCGAGGCCGCACATGTTGTGCGAGGAGTTTCAGACGTTACACCAGTTATGCGATGTTGTTATAGGAAACAGATCTCACCGTTACGTTGAGATTCAGACTTTCAGCGGATGAATTCCACAGGTGCACGCATCGATGGACGGACAAGTGCACCGCATTCCCCACTCGATGACTGCACGGGCCCGCCGCAGCGACTCCAGCCGAGCGTCGATCTCGGCAAGTTTCGCCCGGGCCAGCGCAGTGCTCGCCGGACGCCCGGGTGCGTCGTCGGCGAAGAGCAGCTGAATCTCCTCGAGCGTGAACCCCGCAGCCTTGCACAGTCCGATCACGTCGAGCCGGGCCAGCGCCGCAGCGTCATAGCGGCGTTGACCCCCGACCCGATATGGGGCAGCCAGCAAGCCGATCCGCTCGTAGTAGCGCAAGGTGCTGGCAGCGACGCCGCTGCGGTTCGCCACCTCGCCGATGGTCAACGGATCGGGCACCCACACCTCCGGGGACTTGACTTGAAGTCAACTTTAAGTTGTTCCCTGGTGGTATGCACCCGCAATCAACCGACGAGCTACGCCACACCCGCTACGCGCTGCTGCGCACCTTTCGCCGCGACGGCACGCCCGTGGACACCCCGATATGGTTCGCGCTCGATGACGGCACCGTGTTGTTCCGGACCAAGATCGGTCCCAAGACGCGAAGACTGACCGCGCGCCCGGAGGTGGAGTTGACTGTTCTTGACGGGCAGGTTGTGAACGCGTAGGCGTTCGATGGGGGTCTTGCCTCCGATGCCGGTGTGGGGTCGGTGGTAATTGTAGTGATGCAGCCAGTCTTGATAAGTCGCTGCGCGGGCGGTGTTGGACCGGTAGGTGTGGGCGTAAGCCCACTCGGCGGTCAAGGTGCGATTAAAGCGTTCCACCTTGCCATTGGTCTGCGGCCGATACGGCCGGGTCCTCTTATGCGCAATGTCTTCGCCCAATGCGTGGGCGAAACACTTTGAGCGGTAACATGATCCGTTGTCAGTGAGGACGCGCCGGACGACGATGCCATGTTCGGCGAAGAAGGCGTTGGCGTTGCGCCAGAACGCAGCGGCGGTCTCCTTGCGTTCGTCATCGAGTTCTTCGGAGTAAGCCAATCGACTGTGGTCATCGACCGCGTGGTGCAGGTAGGCGTACCCCATCGCGCTGCGGGTTCTGCGCCCGGCTTGCCGGCCGAGCTTGCGGTGCCCGCCGCCGTCAGGGATGCGGCCGAGCTTTTTGATGTCCACATGCACCAGATCGCCCGGCGCCGCGTGCTCGTAGCGGTTCGGCTTCGGGCGGCGCACCGGCAAGCCCGTGGCCTGGTCCAGATGCCGCAGCAGGGGCATCTTGTAGCGCTTGAGCACCGCCTGCACCGTCGAACGCGGCACGTGCAAGTGCGCGGCTAGACGGTCGGGACCCCAGCGGCGCGTGCAGCGCAGCTTGACGATCCGACGCTCCCGACGCACCGGTAGTTGGTTGGGGCTGTGGTGCGGGCGGCTGGACCGGTCGAACATCGCCTCAGCACCACCGATGCGGTAACGGTCAGCCCACTTCTTCGCCGTCGCCGATGAGCACTGGAACCGCTCAGCGGCCCGTCGGATCGGCCACCCGTCATCGACGATCAGCCTGGCGAGTTTCAATCGCCCCTTCGGAGTCAGCGAAGCATTAGCGTGGGACACGAGGACCTCCTGGTGATCGGCGTGCGTGTGGTAACCACACCGATACCGGAGGTCCTCACCTACTTCCGCGCACCACGCCGTTCACAACGTCCCTGGCCATTACA
>NZ_UWOA01000089.1:0-8915 GCF_900604305.1 Mycobacterium sp. P7213 | reverse complement strand
TAGCGTCGCGAATCAACCCATCCCGCACCCCGTGCAGCATGTTCACGATGTTGCGAAACGCGGTCTGCATCTGACCCATGGTGTCCATCGAGGTCCGCTCCGCCAGACCACCCCAGCCCGCACCGGAGATGTTGGTCGACGACGCCCACATCCGGCGCGCCTCGTCCTCCACCGTCTGCGCGTGCACATCAAAACGGCCCGCCATCGAACGCATCGCGTCCGGATCAGTCATAAAACGTGTTGCCACTGCTTTGTCTCCTTGTTTTGTTGAAATTGATGTCCGCGGTTCGGTGACTCACCACATGGTTGAGCGACGTCCCTTGACGGCCTTTCGCTTGGCTTCCTCGACCGACTTGTTCTCCCGGTACTGCCCGTTGGCGCCTCGCCCGCCCATGGCCATCAGCGGTGCGCCGCCGAACAGCGGCATGCCGCCGAACATCCCGCCGCCGCCGATCCCCTCGGTGGCGACGACATTGGACGTGTCGACCTCAGCAGCGGCCAGCCGCATCTCCGGAGCGGCGGTAGCCCAGGCCTTGGGCACCGACAACCCACTGACCGACTGCGCGCTGCCGACCGACGCCGACGTCGCTGACGCCAGACCAGCCGACGCGGGTGCCGCCAGCGTCGGCGTCAGGCCCAACGGCACGCCCGCCGCGATGGACATCGGTGATGCGTCTCCCAAGCCGAACGGCGACGGAAGTGCTGCGCCCGCGATGAGGTACTCGGGTATGAAAGCGGCGATGATGGCTACGGTCAGGGCAGTTCCTATCGGAGTGACGCCCAGCGCCCCGAGGTCGGCGAGAATGTCGCCGATAACCGGAGGAATGGCCGACTGCGCTGCGCCCGGCAACACCTCCATCACTCCGTTGACCGCGGCTTGCGCGGCACCTTGCCCGAGCCCCTGGGCCGTCGCTGCCTCCTGCGCAGCTATGCCTGCTGGGTTGGCTGTCTGCGGAGGCGGCCCGAACGGCGCCATCTGCGACGCCGCCTCGGCCGCAACGGAATAGCTGAACATCGCGGTGGCGTCTTGTGCCCACATCTCGGCGTACATCGCCTCGGTAGCGGCGATCGCCGGAGCGTTCTGGCCGAAGAAGTTGGTCGCGACCAGTGCGGCCAACTGGGCCCTGTTGGCGGCGATCACCGGTGGCGGCACTGTCATGGAGAACGCGGCCGCGTGTGCAGCAGCTGCGGCCTTGGCCTGTGCGCCGGTCTGCTCGGCCTGAGCACCAGTGGCGTTGAGCCACGTGATGTACGGCGCGGCCGCTGCTGCCATGCGCGTCGACGCGACGCCCAGCCACCCTCCGCTGGTGAGTCCGGAGATCACCGACTGGTAGTTGGCCGCAGTGGTGTGCAGCTCGGCGGCCAGTTCATCCCAGGCTGCGGCGGCGGTCAAGAGTGACCCCGCGCCCGGCCCGGCGTACATACGTCCGGAGTTGACCTCCGGGGGAAGCATTGCGAAATCCATTGTCTACCCCTTCTGTCGTCAACCGGCCGCGAGGGCGTTGGCGGCCTCGGCGGCCGCATAGGAATTACTGCTGGAGGCAAGGGTGGCGACGAACATCTCGTGGATGGCCGTTGCTTGTGCGCTGACCTGCTGATACATCAGCGCGTGTGCGGCGAATCGTGCGCCCAACATCGCCGATACCTCGTCGGCGGAGGGCGGAAGCACACCCGTCGTCGGGGCTTGAGCCGCCGAATTCTGGGCTGCCAGTGCCAGACCGGAGCCACCGAGGCTATCGGCTGCCGTTCTGAGTTCCTCGGTATGCGCGTTGACGAAAGTCAATGGGTTTCTCCTCAATGAAACGGTCGCCGGCCGGGGCAGCTGGCTGGGGGCGCCCTTGACATTTCCTGTCAGTTGGCTTGGAGATCAAGCTGGTTAACAGTTTCTTAAACCGCGGCCCGAGAATGTAACCGGCGTGCAACAGACGGCTCACTTCGTAACCGCCCCGTAACAGGACGCAGGCACACGTCTCGCTTGACATTTGACGTATATTTGTCAAAAAAGGAGGCCCGATGCTCAGCGCTGACGACACCGCAGCAGGCCCGCACTCACCCGGTGCGGGAGCGCTGGATCACGAGCGCATCGTCCTGCAAGCCCGCGACGTCGGGTTCGACTGGTCGGACCTGCCAGTGCACTACGTGCCGGGCGAACCCTTCGTGACGCACTTCTGCAATGTGCTGCACCTGCTGCTGCCGGCCGGCGAAGAGTTCTTCGTCGAGGTGTTCAAGCAGGCACTACCGCTGATCAAGGACGACCAGCTGCGGCTGGACGTGCAGGGATTCATCGGTCAGGAGGCCATGCACTCCCAGGCGCACACGGCAGTCGTCGACCATCTGGCCGCACGTGGCGTGGACATGTCCCCGTTCACCGGCCAGATCAAATGGCTGTTCGACAAACTGCTGGGCGACCGGCCGGCCTGGAATGAGCGCCGTCAGCAGCGCTGGCTGCTGGAACGGGTGGCTCTGGTGTCCGCCGTCGAGCACTACACGGCGATTCTCGGCGAGTGGATCCTCGAGAGCCCGGCGCTGGACGAGATCGGGACACATCCGGTGATGCTGGACATGTTGCGTTGGCACGGTGCCGAAGAGGTCGAGCACAAGGCCGTCGCGTTCGACGTCATGAAGCACCTGCGGGCCGGCTTCCTGCGACAGGTCCGCACCCAGCTGGCCGTCACGCCCCTGATGCTGCTGTTGTGGGTGCGCGGCCTGCGGTTCATGTACAAGGTGGACCCGCTGCTGCCGGCCGGAACCAAGCCGCGCTGGCGGGACTGGTTCATCGCAGCGCGGCGCGGGTTGGTGCCCTCGCCGTTCGAATTCCTGCCGGCCATCGCCTCCTACTACCGCCCCGGCTTCCACCCGGCGCAACTCGGCGGGGTGGAGAAGGCGGTCAACTACTTGGCCATTTCGCCCGCTGCCCGCGCCACGCATTGACGGGGACGCGGACGAACCATAAGGAGCTCAGTCGATGACTACCACCACCACTGTGACGGCCGCCGACGGTGTGACACTTGCCGTACACGCGTACACGGATCTGGACCCGCAGCGCACGACCGTCCTGGCGATCCACGGCTACCCGGACAACCACCACGTCTGGGACGGGGTGGCTCGCGAGCTCATCGAGCAGCATCCGGGCCGCTACAACGTCGTCGCCTACGACGTGCGCGGTGCGGGAGCGTCGTCGGCTCCGGCGGATCGATCCGGCTACCGATTCCCGCAGCTGATCGCAGACGTCGCCGCGGTGATCGAGCAGCTGGGCCGACTCGGTGTGGACAAGGTCCACCTGCTGGGCCATGACTGGGGTTCGATCCAGGGCTGGGCGGCCATCACCGACCCGGCCGTGGCGGCCAAAGTCGTTTCCTACACCTCGATTTCGGGCCCGCACCTGGACTATGCCGGCCGCTTCCTGCGCTCGGCACGCAGCCTGCGGACGCTCGGCGATGTCGTACGGCAGTTGCTGGAGTCGAGCTACATCTGGCTGTTTTTGACCCCGCGGGTTCCCGAGGCGGCCTTCCGGTCCGGCTTGGGCGTCAGAGTCCTTGGCTGGCTTGACCGTATCGGTCGCTCCGGCCGGCCGCGCCCGGATATGCCCCGAGGCGAGAACGACTACGTCAACGGGCTCAACCTGTATCGCGCGAATATGCCAGGACCGTTTCTGAAGCCGTCGCGGCCGTTGCCGGCCACCGATGTTGCGGTGCAGGTGCTCGCGCCTCGGCTGGATGTATTCGTCAGCCCGGCCCTGCAGCGCTACACCGGTTCCATCCCGGCCAACAATCGGGTGCTCGACATCGACGGCGGCCACTGGGTGGTGATCGATCGACCCGACGTGATCGCCCGGCTCACCGACGAGTGGGTGCAACACAGCGTGGCCGGCGGTGCCGGCGCGTCCGGCAATGGCCTTCGGCATGCCTGACGTGACAGCGCAGATCTGGAAATCCCGTCCCGCCGACCTCTACGGCCGCCGCAAACATGACCGACTGTTCAACGCGCTCTGGGGAGCGATCACCGTATTCGGTGGGATGGCAGCGCTGTCGCGATGGAACCCCTCGCGGGTAGTCCCGGTGTCGCGGACGATCGCGGCCGTCGTCTCCAAGCGGGAGATGTTGACCGGCGACGTGGTGGCGCTCACCCTCGTGGACCCCGACGGTGGGCTGTTGCCGTCCTGGACGCCGGGCGGTCATATCGACGTTCAGTTGCCCTCGGGCCGCCGCCGGCAGTACTCGCTGTGCGGCGTGCCGGGACGTCGCACCGAGTACCGCATCGCGGTCCGGCGGCTGGACCACGGGGGTGGCGGCTCGGTCGAGATGCACGAGTCCTACGCCGAGGGTGACACGTTGGTGTTCGAAGGTCCGCGCAACGCCTTCCATCTGGGCACCGGCGAGAGCGAGGTGCTGTTCGTGATCGGCGGGATCGGCGTGACCCCGATGCTGCCCATGCTTCGGGTGGCCGCCCAGCGCGGAATCGATTGGCGCGCGGTGTATGCCGGCCGCAGCCGGGCCGACATGCCGTTGCTGGACGAGGTGTTGGCCGTGGACCCGCAGCGGGTGTCGGTGTGGGCCGACGACGAGCACGGACGCTTCGCCGGCACCGAGGAGCTGCTGGCCGGCGCCGGGCCGCGGACCGCGGTGTACGTCTGCGGTCCGAGCGCCATGCTCGAGGCGGTGCGGATCACCCGCGACGAACACTGCGATGCGCCATTGCACTATGAGCGGTTCAGTCCGCCTCCGGTGGTCGACGGGGTGCCGTTCGAGTTGGAGCTCGCCCGATCGCGGCGAGTGCTGGCGATTCCCGGGGACCGTACGGCGCTGGACGTGATGCTCGACGCCGATCCGACGACTGCATACTCGTGCCGCCAGGGATTCTGTGGCACCTGCAAGGTCATGGTGGTCTCCGGCGAGGTCGACCGCCGCGGACGCACCGCCGAGGGCGACCGAGAAATGCTGGTCTGCGTGTCGCGGGCCAAGGGAGGACGCGTCGTCATCGACGGCTGAGTCGAGCCCTATCGGTGCGGATAGAATGCCCGGATGTCTGGTGAGGCTGAGATTCATCGCGGGAGTTTGCGGGCCAGAATCATCTACGTCATCTTCGCGGCGGTGATGCCGCGCTTGGTTCGGTGGATCAGCCGCCGTGGCGGCCCCGAGGCCATGCCCGGAATGTTGGCGCAGTTGGGCCGGCGCACCAACACCGTCGCCCGCCTGCAACGGCTGCGACCGCACTTCCGGATCCGCTTCACGCGGGATCTCGCGACGGGGGTTCCCGTCGAGATCGTTCGCAGAGCAGACTGCATCGCCCCACTGAGCGACGGCGCCATCTTGTACTTTCACGGTGGCGGGTTCTTCACCGGAGGCCTCGATACTCACCTGCATGTCGTGGCGACGCTGGCCCGGCGCACCCGGCTGCCGGTGGTGCACGTGGATTACCGGCAGTTCCCCGACGTGAGCGTGGACGGCTCGGTGGAAGACTGCGTCGGCGCCTACCGCTGGCTGCTGGAGCAGGGGGCCGACCCCAACAAGACGGTGATCGCCGGAGACTCCGCAGGCGGTTTTCTCACCTTTGCCACCGCACTGCGAGCCCAGCAGGAAGGGCTGGCGGCCCCTGCCGGCGTCATCGGGATCTCGGCATTGCTGGAGCTTGAGGGAACGGCCCGCAGCACCCACGCGAACATGGGCACCGACGCATTCGGCATCGCGGACGCGCTGCCGGACCTGGTCGACCACGTGTGCCCGTTGCCGTCGATGCGTCACGACCTGTCGCCGATCAACGGCCGGCTGGAGACCATGCCACCGGCGCTGCTGATCGCCGCCGAGTCGGAGATCCTGCGCTGCGACAACGAACGTCTGCACGCCGCACTGCTGGCGCACAACCGGTCCAGCCGGCTCGCGCTGTGGACTCACCAGGTGCACGCCTTCCCGGCACTGTTCGGATTCCTGCCGGACAGCCGGGCGGCGTTCGACCTGATGGTCCGATTCGTCGCCGAACGCCTTACCGCCCCCGGCGAGGCCGGCGAGACCCGCCGGGAGGTGTCCTGACGCCCCTTGCCGCTAGGGTGGCAGCCATGCGAGTAGCAGTATTGGGCGCCAAGGGCAAAGTCGGCGCGACGATGGTTGCGGCGGTGCACGCTGCGGACGATCTGACCCTGTCGGCCGAGGTCGACGCCGGTGACGAACTGAGCCTGTTGACCGACAGCGGCACCGAGGTGGTGATCGACTTCACCCACCCCGCCGTCGTGATGGACAACCTGAAGTTCTTGATCGACAACGGGATTCATGCGGTCGTGGGCACCACGGGGTTCACCGAGGAGCGGCTGGACCAGGTGCGTTCCTGGATCGAGGCCACGCCCGGTTCGGCGGTGTTGATCGCACCCAACTTCGCCATCGGCGCGGTGCTGTCAATGCATTTCGCGGCGCAGGCCGCAAAGTACTTCGAATCGGTGGAAGTGATCGAGCTGCACCACCCGCACAAGGCCGATGCGCCGTCGGGTACCGCCGCTCGTACCGCCGCGCTGATCGCCGAAGCGCGAAAGGGACTGCCGCCCAACCCCGATGCCACCAGCACCGGACTGCCCGGAGCCCGCGGTGCGGACGTGGATGGTGTGCCGGTGCATTCGATTCGGCTGGCCGGGCTGGTCGCCCACCAAGAGGTGCTGTTCGGGACCATGGGGGAGACGCTGACCATTCGGCACGACAGCATCGACCGGACCTCCTTCGTGCCCGGGGTGCTGCTGGCGGTGCGCCGGGTCGCCGAATTCCCCGGGCTCACGATCGGCATCGAACCCCTCCTCGACCTGAAGTAGTCGTGACGAAGGTGTCGCCGGCCGCGCGGGTGAAGGTGCTGATCGTCTTCATGTGCCTGGCGCTGCTGATGTATCTGGCGTTTCTGGGTCGCATCGCGGTGCTGCTGATCGCCTCCGGTTCGGTGGCGGCGATCGGGATGGGGGTGGCGCTGCTGATCATGCCGTTCCTGGGACTGTGGGCGATGATCGCCACCCTGCGAGACGGGTTCGCTCACCAGAAGCTGTCGCGCCTGATCGCCGCGGACGGCATGGAACTCGACTCCGGTGCCTTGCCGCGGCGGCCGTCGGGACGCATCGAACGTGACGCCGCCGACGCCCTGTTCCACACGGTCCGTGCCGAACTCGATGCCGACCCCGACAACTGGCGGCGCTGGTACCGGTTGGCTCGAGCCTACGAGTTCGCCGGGGACCGCCGGCGCGCACGCGAGGCGATGAAGACCGCGGTCGCGCTGCAGGCACAGCAGTGAGCAAGACGCTGCTGGTGGTGCACCACACTCCGTCGCCGTTCTGCCAGGCGATGTTCGAGGCGGTGCTGTCCGGGGCGGCGGACCCGCAGATCGAGGGCGTCGAGGTGGTGCGCCGCGCCGCGCTTGAGGTCTCACCGGCCGACATGCTGGCCGCCGACGGCTACCTGCTGGGCAGCCCGGCCAACCTCGGCTATATCAGCGGCGCGCTCAAGCACGCCTTCGACGTCTGTTACTACCCGATCCTGGACTCGACCCGCGGCAGGCCGTTCGGCCTCTACCTGCACGGCAACGAAGGAACCGAGGGTGCTGAGCGGGCCGTCGACTCCATCACGACGGGCCTGGGATGGGTCAAAGTGGCCGACTACGTGGTGGTGTCGGGCAAGCCGGGCCAGCCTGACCTGGACGCGTGCTGGGAGCTGGGCGCGACGGTGGCCGCGCAGCTCATGGACTGAGTCCCGCTACGGGTCGATGTGGTTCTCCGGCATGTAGAACGAGTGCAGCGGGTAATCCCGCCCGGGCCCCATGGGGTGGCAGTCCTGCTGCGACGGCGGTGATTTCGGCGGCTCGTAGTAGTAGATGACGCAGCGCTGCCAGCTGCCGTCGGGCTGAATCGGACCGTCGCACTTCTGGGCGGTGGAGAAGAACAGCAGCGGGTTGTCCTGGCAGCCGGCCTGGGCCACCGGCGCCGAGGCGATCAGCCATCCGGCCGCTAGTCCGGTGGCCGTCAGCGCGGTGGTCAGGCCCCCGGTGAGGTAGCGCTTCACGGTCGACCCCTTCTCATCGCGTCGTGTTGTCGAGTGACTATGCCGGACGCGGCCGGTGTTTGTCGCAGATTATGCCCGCGGTTCCTGGGCAGTTCCTATCGTGAGGCGATAGGCTGCGATGCCGTGACCCATGCAAAAGACACCGCGTCCACGACGGAGTCCACCACGGACCTGCTCGCGCGGACCTTGGAGTCTGTGCGAGTCGCCCACGACAACATCGCGGAGCTGGCGCAACAACAGAACGGCATCTACGCCGTCGCCCAGACCGCGAGGGGCACCGCGCTGATCCACGACCTGCGCAAGCAACTCGACCAGCTCAACAAGATCCTGCCCTTCAAGAGCTAGTTGCCCCGTCCCCGTCAGGGCGGCGCCTTGTTGTGGGCGCGTTCGCTGTTGATGCGGTGGGCGCGGTCTTGGGTGCGGGTGTTTTTGCGGGTGGGCATCATGAGGTTGCGGTCGGCTGTTGAGGCCGGGGCGGTGGCTGGTGGTGCGGTGGTGGGWAGGCACAGGGTGGGGAATAGCAGGGCGCTGCCGGGTTGTGTGGTGTAGGTGTGGCCGGTGGGGCTGGTCCATTCGATGGTGCCGTTGGGGTGTTGGCGGTCGCTCCAGCCGCGGGGGCCGGTCCAGAAGGTTTTGAGCAGGTGGTGCAAGCGAACCGTTCTAGAACACTATGAACGGAGAACGAACCATGACCACCACCCACCCCGTCGACAGCTCCATTACCCAGGGCGCCGGTATCCCCGACGACGCGCTCGATGCGCTGGTCGCCGCCACCATCCCTGATAGGGACGACGCCACCGTGCCTGCCCCACCCGGTGCGATCGAGGTCGGCGACTGGTCGGACACTGCGGACCACACCTACACGTTCCGAGAGTTCGCCTGCGAGTTCTTCCC
>NZ_UWOA01000040.1:0-46837 GCF_900604305.1 Mycobacterium sp. P7213 | reverse complement strand
GCTAGCGCAGCTGGCGCCGCTGCCCGCGCGGGTGCTGATGGTGGGCGATCGGCGCCACGATGTCGACGGTGCGGCCGCGCACGGTATCGACACGGTGCTGGTCGGCTGGGGCTACGGCCAGACCGACTATGCCGAGACCGCCGATGCCGGTCTGGATTCCCCCGACGGTCCCCTCGCCCGCGTGCAGACCGTCACCGAACTACGGGAGGTACTCGGTGTCTGAGCCGATGCTGCATGTCACGTTCGTCTGCACCGGCAACATCTGCCGCTCGCCGATGGCCGAGAAGATGTTCGCCCACCAGCTCGCGCAGCGTGGACTGGGCGGCACCGTGCGGGTGACCAGCGCCGGGACGGCGGACTGGCACGTGGGCAAGGGCGCCGACGAGCGCACCAACCGGGTGCTGCGCGACAACGGCTATCCGGTGGAGCACCGTGCCGCCCAGGTCGGACCCGAGCATGAGGCCGCGGACCTGGTGGTGGCGCTGGGACGCAACCATGTCGGGCTGCTGCGGGGGCTGGGTATTCCGGCCGAGCGGATCCGGATGCTGCGGTCCTTCGACCCACGTTCAGGAGCCGCCGTGCCCGACGTCGACGACCCCTACTACGGCGGTCATGACGACTTCGTGCAGGCGTTCACCGTCATCGCGGCAGCCCTGCCGGGCCTGCACGCCTGGGTCGACGGGCAGCTGGCGTTGGGCGAGAGCGGCTGATGCGCCGCCTGGCCTTCCTGCTGCGCCCGAGCTGGCTGGCTCTGGCGGCGGTGGTGCTGGGCTTCGCCTACCTGTGTTTCACCGTGCTGGCACCGTGGCAACTGGGCAAGAACACCACCACCTCTCGCGCGAACAGCCAACTCGAACACGCACTGACCGCCGAGCCCGTGCCGGTGAACACGCTGCTGCCGCACCAGGATTCGTTTGCGCCGGACGAGCAGTGGCGGCCGGTGACCGCCACCGGGCACTATCTGGCCGACAAGCAGGTGCTGGTGCGGTTGCGGTCTATCGACGGAGTGCCCGCGGTGGAGGTACTGGCACCGTTCACGGTCAAAGACGGGCCGACCGTGTTGGTGAATCGCGGCTTCGTGCGCACCGACGACGGCGGTTCGCGGCTACCGGACATTGCGGCACCGCCTGCCGCCGAGGTCACCATCACCGCGCGGCTGCGCGACTCCCAGGGCGCCATACCGGGCAAGAACCCGTTCACCGAGAACGGGTTTCGCCAGGTGTACTCGATCAACACCGAACAGGTCGCGGAGGTGACCGGCGTCGAGCTGACCGGGTCCTACCTGCAGCTTGTCGAAGACCAGCCCGGTGGCTTGGGTGTGATCGCGCTGCCGCGCCGGGATGCCGGCCCGTTCCTGTCCTACGGCATTCAGTGGATCGCGTTCGGAATCCTGGCGCCAATAGGTCTGGGGTACTTCGCGTTCGCCGAGCTGCGGGCACGCCGGGCGGAGCGCGCCGCGACACAACCCGAGGCGGGCGAGGACGAGCCCGCGCCGCCGATGACCGTCGAGCAGAAGCTCGCCGACCGATACGGCCGGCGCCGGTAGGCCTCCGACCGCGCTGTGCCATCCTGGGGCCATGGTGAACATTTCCGGTGTCGGGATCTGGAGTGCGCCGCTGCGCTACGGCGATCAGGGCGAGGCCGCCGAGGCGGCCGCCGAATTAGAGGAACTGGGTTTCGGGGTGCTGTGGATACCCGACGTCGGCGGTCCGGTGTTCGACGCGGTGGCCAACCTGCTGGCGGCCACCCGCAACGCAATCATCGCCACCGGCATCCTAAACCTGTGGATGCATAGCCCGGCCGACGTCGCGGCGTCCTACGCTGCGCTGACCGCGGCGCACGGTGATCGGTTCCTGCTCGGCATCGGGGTCAGCCACGCCCCGCTGATCGACGCCGGCGATCCGGGGCGCTACCGCCGCCCGCTGCGCGCCATGAGCGAGTTTCTCGACGGGCTCGACGCCGCCGACGCGCCGGTGCCGGTCGAGTCGCGGGTGCTCGCGGCACTGGGCCCCAAAATGCTCGACTTGGCCGGCGCCCGTAGCCGCGGCGCCCACCCCTACCTGACCACCCCCGAGCACACCCGGTTTGCCCGCGAGCAGCTGGGCGACGGGCCGTTGCTGCTGCCCGAGCAGACCGGGATCCTGTGCGCCAGCCGCGACGAGGCACGCGCGATCGGCACCAAGTGGCTGAGCTCCTATTTGGCGCTGCCCAACTACGCCAACAACCTGCTGCGGTCCGGCTTCTCCGAGGACGACATCGCCGGCGTCAGCGATCGGCTGTTCGACGCGATCATCGCCTGGGGATCTCCGGAGTCCGTGCTCAGCCGGGTCGCCGAGCACCAGGCCGCCGGGGCCGACCACGTCTGCGTCCAGCTGCTGGATGCGGACCCGCGGGCCTTCCCGCGGGAGCAGTGGCGGCAGCTGGCCGCAGCGCTGCGCTGACCTCAGCCGACGGAACGGTCTGCGCCGGACCAGAACTGGGCGCGCACCGCCTTCTTGTCCGGCTTGCCCAACGCCGTCACCGGCACCGATTCTGCGACAATCACCTGCTTGGGCGACTGGACCGAACCCTTGCGGTCCTTGACCGCGGACTGGATCTCGGCGGTCATCGTGGCTACCGCGGCGGCATCGCTGTCCACGCCCGGACGCAGCACCACCACCGCGGTCACGGCCTCACCCCACTTCTCGTCGGGGGTGCCGATCACGCACACCTGGGCCACCGACGGGTGCTCGGCGATAACGTCCTCGACCTCGCGGGGGAACACGTTGAATCCGCCGGTGACGATCATGTCCTTGGTGCGGTCGACGATGAAGTAGAAGCCGTCTTCATCCTCGCGGGCCAGGTCACCGGTGTGCATCCAGCCGTCCCTGAAGGTTTCGGCGGTGGCCTCCGGAAGCTTCCAATAGCCGCCGGACAGCAGGGGCCCGGACACGCAGATCTCGCCGACCTCACCCTGGGGCACCTGGTTGCCGTCGTCGTCCAGCAGCGCGACCCGGGCGAACAGGGTGGGGCGCCCGCAGGAGGTGAGCCGCTTCTGGTCGTGGTCCCCCTTGGCCAGGTAGGTGATCACCATCGGCGCCTCGGACTGGCCGTAGTACTGGGCGAAGATCGGCCCGAACCGGTCGATGGCCTCCTGCAGCCGGACCGGGTTCATCGCCGAGGCGCCATAGTACACCGTCTCGAGTGACGACAGGTCGCGGGTGTGCGAGTCCGGGTGATCCATCAGCGCGTAGATCATCGACGGCACCAGCATGGTGGCGGTGATCTTCTGCTCCTCGATCACCCGCAGCACCTCGGCCGGGTCGAATTTGGTCAGCACCACCAATTGGCCGCCCTTGATGATCGTCGGCACGAAGAACGCCGCGCCGGCGTGCGAAAGCGGGGTGCACATCAGGAATTTGGGGTGCTCCGGCCATTCCCACTCGGCGAGCTGCGTGGTGGTCATCGCGGTGATGGACGACACGGTGCCGATGACGCCCTTGGGCTTACCGGTGGTCCCGCCGGTGTAGGTGAGACCGCCGATGTGGTCGGGGGCAAGGTCGGAGGCCGCTAGGGGCTGCGGGTCGTACTTGGCCGCCTCCGCGGCGAGATCGACGGCCTTGCCCTCCAGCTCCGGCGGCACCGGCCCGATGGTCAGCACCTGCCGCAACGTCGGCACCTTCTCCAGCAGGCCGAGGGCGCGCTCCACGAAGGCCGGTGTGGGGTCGATGATCAGCGTGCTGACCTCGGCGTCGGCCAGCACGTAGGCGTGGTCGTCCAGCGACCCCAGCGGGTGCAGGGCCGTGCGCCGGTATCCCCGGATCTGCCCGGCGCCGATGATCATCAGCACCTCGGGACGGTTCAGCGACAACAGCCCGGTCGCGTCAGCTCCGAGTTCCTCGAACGCCTGGATGTACTGGCTGATGCGCTCGGCGAGCTGACCACCGGTCAAGGTGGTGTCACCGAGGAACAGCACCGGCTTGTCCCTGTTGCGCTTGAGGGCGCCCACGGTGAGATGCCCGGAGTGAATGGGCTGGCGCAGTGACTGCGTCGACATCGAGTTACCTCCGCTAGAGCGCTGAGAACTTGCCCGCTGGACATTACCGACCGCCCCATCGGCCGCTGGGACGAGCCGAGGGTTGACACCCCACGGAATCCAAGGCTTATTATTTGCGTATGCATGCAGATAATGGTCCGGCGGATCGGTTGCCCGAGGATCAGGTCGGCCTGATCGTCGAGGTGTTCCGAATGTTGGCCGATGCCACCCGAGTACAGGTGCTGTGGGCGCTGACCAGCCGGGAGATGTCGGTCAACGAACTCGCCGAGCACGTCGGCAAGCCGGCGCCATCGGTGTCCCAACACCTGGCGAAACTGCGGATGGCTCGGCTGGTACGCACCCGCCGTGAGGGCACCACGATCTTCTACAGCATGGAGAACGAGCACGTCTGCCAGCTGGTCACCGACGCCGTCTTCAACGCCGAGCATGCCGGGCCCGGGGTGCCGCCGCATCACCGCGCCGCCACGAGCCTCCCGGCTGCTGCCGGAGAGGCGTTGCCCCAACTGAGGCAGCGCGCGATCGAACAAGGGAGATGAACCACCCATGTCGCACCACAACCACGGTGAAGACCACAGCCACGACGCGCCGCACGCGCACGAGCACACGCACGGCGACCTGACGCACACCCACGTGCACGACGCGCATGAGCACGACCACGTCGAGCACGACCACGAGCACACTCACGAAGACGGGACCGTGCACAGCCATCCGCACACCCATCAGGTCGGCCTGGAGCACGCCGGGCACGCTCACTCGCACTGAGGACTCCGCAGAGCTCCGGGCAGCGCTTTAGGCCGAGAGCACGATCAGCAGGGCGATGACGCCGATCAGCACCAGCAGTGCCGCCCACAGCACCGCGCGTACGCCGGGCGGCTTGGCGGAACGGCCCGTGGGAGTCAGCTGCGGGCTGGTCGACGGCGGCACCCCCCATTGGCCGGTCGGTGCCCGGTCAGGTGGAACGGGCGGCGACGCTGGAGTGGGTTCGTCCGGTGTCGGAGAGGTTGTCATGCTCACCGCATTGACGGTCTGCCGCGGTGTCAAACAACTGGTGGGCGCGGACGGTATCGAACCGCCGACCGCTGGTGTGTAAAACCAGAGCTCTACCACTGAGCTACGCGCCCCTGCCTCGGGCAGGTTACCCGGACCGGTACCCCAGGCCCAAAACGATCAGGACTTGAGCGCGCCCAGGGCGTCGAGCCAGAGCTGCTGGTCGCGCGCCTCGCCGGGCTGCTTCATCTCGGCGAACCGGATGACCCCGGACTTGTCGATGACGAACGTGCCGCGGTTGGGAAAGCCGGTGTCGGAGTTGAACACCCCGTAGGCCTCGCTGACGGCGCCATGTGGCCAGAAATCCGAGAGCACCGGGAACAGGAACCCACTCTCGGTCGCCCAGATCTTGTGGGTGGGCGGCGGGCCGACCGAGATCGCCAGCGCCACGCTGTCGTCATTGACGTAGCTGGGCAGATGGTCGCGCAGCTGATCCAGTTCGCCCTGGCAGATGCCGGTGAAGGCCAGCGGGAAGAACACCACCAGAACGTTCTTGTCGCCCCGGAAGCTGCTCAGCGTCACCTGCTGCTGGTTCTGGTCCTTGAGGGTGAAGTCAGGGGCCTGCGCGCCGACTTCCAGCATCAACGCTTCCCCGCGCGGGACTTGGGCTGCACCAGGCGACTGGCGCTCCAGTCCCCCAGGTTGACCGACGACGTCGGCATCAGGCCGGCGGTCGGCGCAGCTTCGGCGATCTCGGCGGGCTGCACGTGGCCGGAACGACCGGTCTTGGGCGTCAACACCCAGATCACCCCGTCGTCGGCCAAGGCGGTGATCGCATCCATCAGGGTGTCCACCAGATCACCATCGCCGTCACGCCACCAGAGCAGCACGACATCGACCACCTCATCGGTGTCCTCGTCGAGAAGTTCGCTGCCGGCGGCCTCTTCAACGTCGACACGGATGTCGTCGTCGGCGTCCTCGTCCCAGCCGAACTCCTGGATCAACTGCTTGCTCTCGATGCCCAGTTTGCGGGCGAAGCTCGGGGCGTTATCCGCCGCGACCACCGTGTGACCTCCTTCGATCGTCAGCGCTATGTGTGATGTGAATCATCGTTGCACAGCTCGCTGTGCTTGACAGTGCGAGCGGGGGCTCAGAACGCCTTGCACAGCTGCATTCCCTTGTCCCGGGCCCGGTTGAGCTCGTCCTTGCGCGCGTTGTACACCGACACCGGCGCCTTGGATGAAATCGCGGTCGCCACACCGCGAGCGGCCTGTGCGTAGGTGTTGAACGCGTCGGTCATCTCCTGCGACAACTTCTCGTTGATCGCGGCGGCGACCTCGTCGGCGCTGTGGTTGAGCGCCTCTACCGCCGGCCCGGCGGTGCCGGAGATATCGCCACCGTTGTTGAACGCCTCGACGTACTTGTTCACCACGTCGACGGCGTCGCTGCTGCTGGAGGCGAATCGGCCGCACGCGCCGCGGACCGCCTGGGTGGTCATCGACTGCTGGCGCTGGGTCTCACGAATGCTGGAGGTGGCCTCCGAGGCCGACACCGACGCCGACACCGAGGAGCGGTAGGCCGGGGCTTCGGAGGTGTCGGCTTGCGGGTTGCCGCCGATGATGCTGGTACAGCCCACGACACCCATCGCCAATGCCGCCACCACACCGGCCACCGACGCGCCTACCCGAGCGTGTCGCCGCGTCTGGGCGCGCGAGGCAGTCAGCCGTCGGGTCAGCACAACTTCAGACGTTACCGCGTACCTGCCACCAGGCCGAGATCAGCCCACCCCGCGGCACTCGCCCACCGGCGGGCGGGTGTCCGGTGAGGCACGATAGAAAAGACGAGACCGGCGAATCGATCGGTCGGTGTCATCCTGGCCACAAGCCGGGAGGCACATCTTGCCCTCCGAACCAAGGAGCAATGCGTTGACCACTGAGGCCGTAGATCAGGATCTGGCCAAAAAGCCAAGCAGCACAACCGAATCCGATCGGGTCCGGGTGATCCGCGAGGGGGTGGCGTCCTACCTCCCCGACATCGACTCCGACGAGACCTCCGAGTGGCTGGAGTCCTTCGACGAACTGCTGGCCCGGTCCGGCCCGGCCCGCGCCCGCTACCTGATGTTGCGATTGCTCGAACGCGCCGGCGAGCAGCGGGTGGCGATCCCCGCACTGACCTCCACCGACTACGTCAACACCATCCCGACCGAACTGGAGCCCTGGTTCCCCGGCGACGAGGAAACCGAGCGCCGCTACCGCAGCTGGATTCGCTGGAACGCGGCGGTGATGGTGCACCGCGCGCAGCGCCCCGGAGTGGGCGTCGGCGGGCACATCTCGACCTACGCGTCGTCGTCGACGCTGTATGAGGTCGGCTTCAACCACTTCTTCCGCGGCAAGGACCACCCCGGTGGTGGCGACCAGGTGTTCATCCAGGGCCACGCCTCCCCCGGCATCTATGCGCGCGCCTTCCTGGAGGGCCGGCTGAGCCCCCACGATCTCGACGGTTTCCGCCAGGAGCACAGCCATCCGGGCGGCGGCCTGCCCTCCTACCCGCATCCGCGGCTGATGCCGGACTTCTGGGAGTTCCCCACGGTGTCGATGGGCCTGGGCCCGATGAACGCGATCTACCAGGCCCGGTTCAACCACTACCTGCATGACCGCGGCATCAAGGACACCTCCGATCAGCACGTGTGGTGCTTCTTGGGCGACGGTGAGATGGACGAGCCGGAGAGCCGCGGGCTACTGCACGTCGGCGCGCTGGAGGGCCTGGACAACCTGACGTTCGTGGTCAACTGCAACCTGCAGCGCCTGGACGGCCCGGTGCGCGGCAACGGCAAGATCATCCAGGAGCTGGAATCGTTCTTCCGGGGCGCGGGCTGGAACGTCATCAAGGTGGTGTGGGGCCGCGAGTGGGATGCCCTGCTGCACGCCGACCGCGACGGTGCCCTGGTGAACCTGATGAACGTCACCCCCGACGGCGACTACCAGACCTACAAGGCCAATGACGGCGGCTACGTGCGGGAGCACTTCTTCGGCCGCGACCCGCGCACCAAGGCGCTGGTACAGAACCTGTCCGATCAGGACATCTGGCACCTCAAGCGCGGCGGGCACGACTACCGCAAGGTCCACGCCGCCTACCGCGCAGCCGTCGAACACAAGGGCCAGCCCACCGTCATCCTGGCCAAGACCATCAAGGGCTACAGCCTGGGCAGCTACTTCGCCGGCCGTAACGCCACCCACCAGATGAAGAAGTTCCGGCTGCAGGACCTCAAGGACTTCCGCGACGAGATGCGGATTCCGATCCCGGACTCCGAACTCGAGGAGAACCCCTACCTGCCGCCGTACTACCACCCCGGCGAGAACGCCCCCGAGATCCGTTACCTGCTGGATCGGCGCCGCGCCCTGGGCGGCTTCGTGCCGCACCGTCGCACCCAGGCCAAAGCGTTGCAGCTGCCGGGCTCCGAGGCCTACGCGGCGGTCAAGAAGGGTTCGGGCAACCAGGAGGTCGCCACCACCATGGCGACCGTGCGGGTGTTCAAAGAGTTGTTGCGGGACAAGCAGTTAGGCCCGCGTCTGGTGCCGATCATCCCCGACGAGGCCCGCACGTTCGGGATGGATTCGTGGTTCCCGTCGTTGAAGATCTACAACCGCAACGGCCAGCTCTACACCTCGGTGGATGCCGACCTGATGCTGGCCTACAAGGAAAGCGAAGTCGGCCAGATCCTGCACGAGGGCATCAACGAGGCCGGTTCGACCGCCTCGTTCACCGCGGTCGGGACGTCGTACGCCACCCACGACGAGCCGATGGTGCCGATCTACATCTTCTATTCGATGTTCGGCTTCCAGCGCACCGGCGACGGCCTGTGGGCGGCTGCCGATCAGATGGCACGAGGTTTCGTGCTGGGGGCCACCGCGGGACGCACCACGCTGACCGGCGAGGGGCTGCAACACGCCGACGGCCACTCACTGCTGTTGGCGTCCACCAACCCGGCGGTGGTCTCCTACGATCCCGCGTTCGCCTACGAGGTCGCCCACATCATCGAAAGCGGCCTGCACCGCATGTACGGCCCGGACCCGGAGAACGTGTACTTCTACGTCACGCTCTACAACGAGCCCTACGTGCAGCCGGCCGAACCCGACGGTTTCGATCCGGAAGGGCTGCTGCGCGGCATCTACCGTTTCCGCAAGGCCGCCGAACCGCGGTCGAACACCGCGCAGATCCTGGCCTCGGGGGTGGCGGTGCCCGAGGCGTTGCGGGCCGCCGACCTGTTGGCCGCCGACTGGGATGTGGCCGCCGACGTGTGGTCGGTGACCAGCTGGGGTGAGCTCAACCGAGACGGTGTAACCATCGAACGCGAGCGGCTGCGGCACCCGGACCGCCCGGCCGCGGTGCCATATGTGACCCAGGCACTGGCAGACGCCACCGGCCCGGTCGTCGCGGTGTCGGACTGGATGCGTGCGGTACCCGAGCAGATCCGGCCGTGGGTGCCCGGCAATTACGTCACCCTGGGCACCGACGGGTTCGGGTTCTCCGATACCCGGCCGGCCGCGCGGCGCTACTTCAACACCGACGCCGAGTCGGTGGTGGTGGCGGTGCTGGCGGCGCTGGGCCGCGACGGGGCCATCGACGCATCCGTTGCGGTGAGCGCGGCGACGCAGTACCAGATCGACGACGTGTTGGCCGCCCCGGAGCAGACGTCGGATTCCGGGGTGGCCTAGAGAGGCTTGAGCCTCGGTGACCGCCGGGTTGTCAGTTGTGGCCAGAAAATGGGCGTAGCTTTTAGGGATGACTGACAACCCGGCGGTTCCGGTCCTACCGCGCTCCACCCTGGACCAGCTCAGCGCCGTCCCGGACGCCATCCTGCGCCGACTGAAGAACTACTCGGGCCGCCTGGCCACCCAGGCTGATGCCGTGATGGGCGAGCGGTTGCCGTTCTTCGCCGACTTGGAGGCCTCCCAGCGAGCCAGCGTCCAATTGGTGGTGCAGACCGCCGTGGTCAACTTCGCCGAGTGGATGCGCGACCCGCACGGCAATGTCAGCCACACGGCGCAGGCGTTCGCACTGGTGCCGCAGGATCTGACCCGCCACATCGCGCTGCGCCACACCGTGGACATGGTGCGGGTCACCATGGAGTTCTTCGAGGAGGTCGTGCCACTGCTGGCCCGCTCCGAGGAGCAGGTGACCGCGCTGACGGTGGGCATCCTCAAGTACAGCCGGGATCTGGCGTTCACCGCGGCCTCCGCCTACGCCGACGCCGCGGAGGCCCGGGGCACCTGGGACTCTCGGATGGAGGCCAGCGTGGTGGACGCCGTGGTCCGCGGGGACACCGGCCCGGAGTTGTTGAGCCGGGCGGCCGCACTGAACTGGGACACCACCGCTCCGGCCACCGTCGTGGTGGGCACCGCTCCGCCGGGGCCGGATGCTCTCGCCGGACAGAAAGCCAGCCAAGACGTCCGCGACGTCGCCGAGCGTCACGGCCGGGCGGCGCTGACCGACGTGCACGGCACCTGGCTGGTGGCCATCGTGTCGGGTCCGCTGACGCCCACCCAGAAGTTCCTCGCCGACCTGCTCGGTGCCTTCTCCGACGGTCCGGTGGTGATCGGACCGACGGCGCCGATGTTGACCGCCGCCTATCACAGTGCCAGCGAGGCGATCTCGGGGATGAACGCCGTCGTGGGCTGGACCGGGGCACCGCGACCGGTGCTGGCTCGCGAGCTGCTTCCGGAGCGGGCGCTGATCGGCGACGCGTCGGCGATCGCGGCCCTGCACACCGATGTGATGCGGCCGCTTGCCGAGGCCGGGCCCACGCTCACCGAGACGCTGGACGCCTATCTGGACTGTGGTGGCGCGATCGAGGCCTGCGCCCGCAAGTTGTTCGTTCATCCAAATACCGTCCGTTACCGGCTCAAGCGGATCGCCGACTTCACCGGACGCGATCCGGCCGTGCCGCGCGACGCCTATGTCCTGCGGGTTGCCGCCACGGTCGGGCGGCTGGCCAACCAAGCGCAGCACGCCAGTTTCAGCAGTGCAGACGTCACCTACGCGGCCCCGCCGCTGTCGTCCGGCCGTCCCGATGAACCTCAGGTCAGCCCGGATGGGTGAGCCGCCGGCGGTAGTCCGGACACCTACAGGCGCACACCCACGGCGGACATTTGTCGCAGTTCGGTATCGAACACGTCGCATCGAACGGCAGGTTTGTAGGGTCTCCACAAAAACATAAGACAATGTTCATAATCTAGGACATCCTGCAAATCGCGCTTCACAATGTTCTCTTAAAGACGTGATTGCGTTGCTCGCTCCCGGACAGGGATCTCAGACCCCCGGCATGCTCGCGCCGTGGCTGGAGTCGGCCGGCGCCGATGCCGCCCGCGAGCGGTTGGCCGCCTGGTCGGAGATCGCCGGCTTGGACCTGGTCGCACTGGGCACCACCGCGACCGCCGAGGAGATCACCGACACCGCGGTCACCCAGCCGCTGGTGGTGGCGGCGACCCTGCTGGCCTACGCCGAGCTGGTCGAACGACGCAACGGCCCGGTGAGTGGCAGCGACGTGATCGTGGCCGGCCACTCCGTCGGTGAGATCGCCGCCTACGCGATCGCCGGCGTCATCTCCCCCGACGACGCCGTCATGCTGGCCGCCACCCGCGGCCGCGAGATGGCAAAGGCCTGCGCACTCGAGCCGACCGGCATGGCGGCGGTGCTCGGCGGCGACGAGGCCGAGGTCCTGACCCGCCTCGAGCAGCTCGACCTGACCCCGGCCAACCGCAACGCCGTCGGCCAGATCGTGGCGGCCGGCCCGCTGCCCGCGCTGGACAAGCTCGCCGAAGACCCGCCCGCCAAGGCCCGGGTCCGCAAGCTGGCCACCGCGGGGGCATTCCACACCCAGTACATGGCACCGGCGCTGGAGGCCTATACCGCCGCCGTCGAGCAGGTCAGCGCCGCCGGGGTTTCCGAGCCCAGCGCTATCCTGTTGTCCAACCGCGACGG
This sequence comes from Mycobacterium sp. P7213, assembly GCF_900604305.1. Classification (NCBI taxonomy): domain Bacteria; kingdom Bacillati; phylum Actinomycetota; class Actinomycetes; order Mycobacteriales; family Mycobacteriaceae; genus Mycobacterium; species Mycobacterium sp. P7213. Next base: position 34,833 of record NZ_UWOA01000040.1, on the reverse strand, counting down.
GCAGCCGGTGACGTCGGCCGCGGAGGCGTTGGAGCACCTGGTGGCGCAGCTGACCCGGCCGGTGCGCTGGGACCTGTGCACCGAGACGCTCCGCGCCCGCGAGGTCACCGCGATCGTGGAGTTTCCGCCCGCCGGCACGCTGGCCGGCATCGCGAAACGCGAACTTCGGGGGACCCCGACGCACGCCGTCAAGTCCCCCGCAGATCTGGACGGACTGCCCGAGTTCTAGAGTCCGCTTCCAAACCTGCACAACCAGATACGCAGTAATCACGCCGCACACCCCGTGCGGATCCAACCGAAGGGAAACACAGTGCCTGCTAGTCAGGAAGAAATCATCGCCGGTCTCGCCGAGATCATCGAAGAGGTGACCGGTATCGAGCCGAGCGAGGTCACCGTCGAGAAGTCCTTCGTCGACGACCTGGACATTGACTCGCTGTCGATGGTGGAGATCGCGGTTCAGACCGAAGACAAGTACGGCGTGAAGATCCCGGACGAGGACCTCGCCGGCCTGCGCACCGTCGGTGACGTGGTGGGCTACATCCAGAAGCTCGAGGCCGAGAACCCGGAGGCCGCCGCCGCGCTGCGCGAGAAGTTCGGTTCCGAGAGCTAATCGTGTCCTCTCAGCCTTCTACGGCCAACGGCGGTTACCCGAATGTCGTGGTAACCGCCGTTGAGGCCACCACTTCAATCGGCGCGGACATCGAGAGCACGTGGAAGGGCCTGCTCGCCGGCGAGAGCGGCATTCATGTGCTTGAGGACGATTTCGTCTCCAAGTGGGATCTGCCGGTCAAGATCGGCGGACACCTCAAGGACCCGGTCGACGACCACATGGGCCGGCTGGACCTGCGACGGATGTCCTATGTCCAGCGGATGGCCAAGCTGCTCGCCGGGCGGTTGTGGGAGAACGCCGGATCGCCAGAGGTCGACCCGGACCGTTTCACCGTCGTCGTCGGCACCGGACTCGGTGGCGGCGAGAAGATCGTCGAGACCTATGACCTGATGAACGAGGGCGGCCCCCGCAAAGTGTCGCCGCTGGCCGTTCAGATGATCATGCCCAACGGTGCGGCCGCAGTGGTCGGTCTGCAGCTCGGCGCTCGCGCCGGGGTCATCACCCCGGTGTCGGCCTGTTCGTCGGGCTCGGAGGCGATTGCGCACGCGTGGCGTCAGATCGTCATGGGCGACGCGGACTTCGCGGTCTGCGGTGGTGTCGAAGGCGGCATCGAGGCGCTGCCGATCGCCACCTTCTCGATGATGCGCGCGATGTCGACCCGCAACGACGACCCCGAGGGTGCGTCGCGGCCGTTCGACAAGGACCGGGACGGCTTCGTCTTCGGTGAAGCCGGCGCGCTGATGATCATCGAGACCGAAGAGCACGCCAAGGCACGCGGCGCCAAGCCGCTGGCCCGGTTGATGGGCGCCGGTATCACCTCCGACGCCTTCCACATGGTGGCTCCCGGACCCGATGGCAAGCGGGCGGGCCGTGCGATGACGCGGTCGCTGGAGTTGGCGGGTCTGTCCGCCAAGGACGTCGACCACATCAACGCGCACGGAACGGCGACTCCGATCGGTGACACCGCCGAGGCGAACGCGATCCGGGAAGCCGGTTGCCAGCACGCCGCGGTCTACGCACCCAAGTCGGCGCTGGGCCACTCCATTGGGGCGGTCGGTGCGCTGGAGTCGGTGTTGACGGTGCTCTCGCTGCGTGACGGGGTCATCCCGCCGACGCTGAACTACGAGACGCCGGACCCCGAGATCGATCTGGACATCGTGGCGGGCGAGCCTCGTTACGGCGACTACAAGTACGCCATCAACAATTCATTCGGGTTTGGTGGGCACAACGTCGCGCTCGCCTTCGGGCGGTACTGACACCGGATCAGAGAGGGAAGTTCGCAACAGCCATGTCAACGCTGGCAACGGGAAAGGGTCTCCCCAACGTCGTCGTCACCGGCTACGCCATGACGACGGCACTGGCCGCGGACGGGGAGAACACCTGGAAGAAGCTGCTCGACGGCCAGAGCGGCATACGCAAGCTCACCGACTCATTCGTCGAGGAGTATGACCTGCCGGTTCGCATCGGCGGGCACCTCGTCGAAGCCCCGGAGTCATTCGACGAGGGGCTGAGCCGCACCGAGCTGCGTCGGCTTTCCTACCTGCAGAAGATGGCTTTGGTGCTGAGCCGGCGTGCCTGGGAGCACGCCGGCTCACCCGAAGTGGACACGCGGCGCCTGATGGTGTCGGTCGGTACCGGGATGGGCTCTTCCGAGGAGCTCGTCTGGGCCTATGACGGTATGCGCGAACGCGGCCTGAAGGCGGTCTCGCCGTTGGTCGTGCAGAAGTACATGCCCAACGGAGCGGCCGCTGCGGTCGGGCTGGACCGTCAGGCGAAGGCCGGGGTGATCACCCCGATCTCGGCCTGCGCGTCCGGCTCCGAGGGCATCGCCCACGCGTGGCAACAGATCGTGCTCGGCGAGGCCGACATGGCGATCTGCGGCGGTGTGGAGACCCGGATCGAAGCAGTGCCGATCGCGGGGTTCGCCCAGATGCGCATCGTGCTGTCCACCACCAATGACGACCCGGAGGGCGCCTGCCGCCCGTTCGACCGCGACCGCAACGGGTTCGTGTTCGGCGAGGGCGGCGCACTGATGGTGATCGAGACCGAGGAGCACGCCAAGGCGCGCGGGGCCAACATCCTCGCCCGGATCATGGGTGCCTCGATCACCTCGGACGGCTACCACATTGTCGCGCCAGACCCCGACGGCCAGAGCGCGGGTCGGGCGATGACACGGGCGATCCAGGCCGCCGGCCTGACACCCGGCGACATCACCCACGTCAATGCGCACGCCACCGGAACCACGGTGGGTGACGTGGCAGAAGGCCACGCGATCAACCTCGCTTTGGGCCCGCACGGCGGCAACGCCGCGGTGTACGCACCCAAGGCGGCGCTCGGCCACTCCGTCGGCGCGGTCGGTGCGGTCGAGTCAATCCTGACGGTGATGGCCCTGCGTGAACAGGTCATCCCGCCGACCCGGAACATGGAGAACCTCGACCCCGAGATCGACCTGGATGTGGTCGCGGGCGAACCGCGCCCGGGCAATTACGAGTACGCGATCAACAACTCATTCGGGTTCGGCGGGCACAACGTCGCACTCGTCTTCGGCCGGTATTAGAAAGCCGCCGGAGCGAGACCCGCGATCAAAAATCAAGGAGAGGCGCGATGACGACTATGGCTCCCGAAACGGTGGGCGAATCGCTCGACCCGCGCGATCCCCTGCTGCGTCTGTCGACGTTCTTCGACGACGGCACCGTGGAATTGCTGCACGAGCGTGACCGCTCCGGCGTGCTGGCCGCGGGCGGCACCGTCAACGGAGTGCGCACCATCGCGTTCTGCACTGACGGCACCGTCATGGGCGGTGCGATGGGCATCGAGGGCTGCGACCACATCGTCAACGCATACGACACCGCGATCGCCGAGCAGAGCCCGATCGTGGGACTGTGGCACTCCGGCGGTGCCCGGCTGGCCGAGGGCGTCCGAGCCCTGCACGCGGTCGGACGCGTCTTCGAGGCCATGATCCGGGCGTCCGGATTCGTCCCGCAGATCTCGGTGGTAGTCGGTTTCGCCGCCGGCGGCGCCGCCTACGGCCCGGCCCTGACCGACGTCATCGTGATGGCACCGGAGGGCCGGGTGTTCGTCACCGGCCCCGACGTGGTGCGCAGCGTCACCGGTGAGGACGTGGACATGGCCGCGCTGGGCGGCCCCGACACCCACCACAAGAAGTCCGGCGTGTGCCACATCGTCGCCGACGACGAGCTCGACGCCTACGAGCGGGGCCGCCGCCTGGTCGGGTTGTTCTGCCAGCAGGGCCATTTCGACCGCAATAAGGCCGAGGCGGGCGAGATCGACCTGCACGCGCTGCTGCCGGAGTCGGCGCGACGCGCCTACGACGTGCACCCCCTGGTGAACGGGCTGCTCGACTCGGACGCTCCGTTCGATGAGTTCCAGGCCAAGTGGGCGCCGTCCATGGTCGTCGGACTGGGTCGGCTGTCCGGTCGCACCGTCGGCGTGCTGGCCAACAACCCGCTGCGGCTGGGCGGCTGCCTGAACTCCGAGAGCGCCGAGAAGGCGGCACGTTTCGTGCGGTTGTGCGACGCGTTCGGGATTCCGCTGATCGTGATCGTCGACGTGCCGGGCTACCTGCCGGGTGTCGGCCAGGAATGGGGTGGCGTGGTGCGCCGCGGTGCCAAGTTGCTGCACGCGTTCGGTGAGGCCACCGTCCCCCGCGTCACGCTGGTGACCCGCAAGACCTACGGCGGGGCTTACATTGCGATGAATTCGCGGTCGTTGGGCGCTACCAAGGTGTTCGCCTGGCCGGACGCCGAGGTCGCGGTGATGGGCGCCAAGGCCGCGGTCGGCATCCTGCACAAGAAGAAGCTGGCCGCAGCGCCCGACCACGAGCGCGAGGCGCTGCACGAGGAGCTGGCCGCCGAGCACGAGCGGATCGCCGGTGGCGTGGACAGCGCCATCGACATCGGTGTGGTCGACGAGAAGATCGACCCCTCACACACCCGCGGCAAGATCACCCAGGCACTGGCCGAAGCGCCCGCCCGCCGCGGCCGGCACAAGAACATCCCGCTCTAGTCGCTCACGAATTCCCGGGCGACGTCGAGCACCCGATCGCGGTCTTCGGCCACCAGCCCGATCCGGGTCCGTCGATCCACGATGTCCTCGACGGTCAGCGCACCCTCGTGGCTGACGGCGTAGTCGAACTCGGCACGGATCACGTCGATGCCCTCGGCCACCGGCTCTGCGGGCCGCTCGCAGGTGGCGACTGCCAACACGTTGGCCGCCTCCCCGCCATAGCGCCGAACCAACGACTCGGGTAGATCTGCCGTCAGCGCAACCTCCGATCCCGGGTTGCCGGGCGCACCGATCAACGGCATGTCCCGGGTACGGCATGGCGTGGCCGGCAGTGCCCGCAGGCGCACGGCTCGGTCCAGCACGTCTTCGGCCATATGCCGGTACTCGGTCAGTTTGCCCCCGATCACGCTGAACACCCCGGTCTCCGATTCGACCACGGCGTGATTGCGAGACACGTCCGCGGTGCGGCCTTCGCCGGTATCGATCAGCGGCCGCAGCCCGGCGTAGGCGCCGCGGACGTCGGCCGTGCTCAAGGCGGTGCCCAGCGCGGTATTGACGGTGTCCAACAGGAACGAGATCTCCGCCGAGGTGGGTTGCGGCACATCGGGAATCGGCCCGGGCGCCTCTTCGTCGGTGAGGCCCAGATACACCCGGTCGAGCTGCTCGGGCATAGCGAACACGAACCGGTTGAGCTCGCCAGGAATCGGCACGGTCAGCGCAGCGGTCGGATTGCCGAAGGCGGCCGCGTCGAACACCAGGTGCGTTCCGCGGCTCGGCCGCAGCCGCAGTGCCGCATCGATGTCGGCGGCCCAGACGCCCGTCGCGTTGATCACCGCCCGGGCGGTGACGTCGAACGACTCACCCGAGACCTGATCGGTCAGCCGAACCGTGTCGCCGGTGGCGTGCGATGCGGCCACGTAGGTCAGGATCGTCGCGCCGTGCTGGGCCGCGGTGCGGGCGACCGCCGTGACCAGCCGGGCGTCGTCGATCAATTGCCCGTCGTAGGCCAGCAGGCCGCCGTCGAGGCCGTCGCGGCGCACGGTGGGCGCCAGCGCCACGGCATGCTCGGCCGAGACCCGTCGCGAGCGGGGCAACACCGTCGCCGGTGTGCCCGCCAACCGGCGCAGCGCATCCCCGGCGAGAAATCCGGTGCGCACCAGGGCCCGATCCCGTCGCGGCATCGACCCCAGTAGCGGGACTAGTTGCGGCATCGCCCGCACCAGGTGAGGCGCGTTGCGGGTCATCAGGATTCCGCGTTCGATCGCGCTGCGCCGCGCGATGCCCACATTGCCGGTCGCCAGGTAGCGCAGTCCGCCGTGAACCAGTTTGGAGCTCCACCGGCTGGTGCCGAACGCCAGGTCTTGCTTGTCCACGCACACCACCCGTAGCCCGCGGGTGGCCGCGTCCAGGGCAATGCCGGCGCCGGTGATACCCGCGCCGATCACGACGATGTCAACCGGTGCGCCGTCGGCCAGCGCGGTCAGTTCGGCGGTGCGGCGGGCGGAGTTGAGCGCGGCGTTATCGGGCATCAGGAGAGGTACCTGTTCAGTGTGTAGGCCAGTTCGATGGAGAGCGCGTCCTCGTCGAGGATCGGCGCGACGACTTGCGCGGACTGGATCGCCGATTGGGTGATCAGCAGACACATCGCGGCAAGTTCACGCGGGTCGCCGGCTCGCACGCTGCCGGCGGCCTGGGCGCCGGCGAGCTCGGCGGCCACCAGGTCGACCAACCGTCGCTGGCTGGCCCCCATCCGCTGGGCGATGTAAACCATCGCGAGGTCGGGAGCGTGGTGTAGCACCCGCATCACCACCTCGTCGTGGCGCAGCCGCGCGGCAACCGCGACGATGCGCTTCACCAGCGCCTCACGCCCGGTTCCCGGTTGCTCGAGCTCGGTCCACGCCGCGGTGATCCGTGCGGTCAGCAGCGCCGCGATCACCGAGCGGCTGTCCGACCACCGCCGGTACACCGTTGGGCGACTCACCCCGGCGCGCCGCGCAATGGCCGCCAGGGTCACCCGCTCCATGCCCAATGCGAGCAGGCAGCTCGCGGCGGCATCGAGGATGCGCTCCCCGACCTCCACCTGCTCGTCATTACTAGTTGACAGCATATGTAATACTGTAACGCATGACGCAGGCCGATACCCAGGATGCCCTGACCCCGCCGATGAAGTGGAACGCCTGGGGGGATCCGGCAGCGGCCAAGCCTTTGAGCGACGGCATCCGTCAACTGCTCAAGGCCGCCCTGGGGGTGGACGGCACGAGCTCCCCGGAGCGCGATCCGAACCAGGTGTCGCTCACGCCGTCGGCATTGACCGAAGCTGACCACGCCGCGTTGGCGGCGATCGTCGGCGCTGGTTTCTGCCGCACCGATCACACCGCACGACTACTGCACGCCGGGGGCAAGTCCACCCTGGATCTGCTGCGGCGCAATAGTTCCGCCACCCAGGATGCGCCCGACGCGGTGCTGTTGCCCGGCAGCGACGACGAAGTCGCGGCGGTGTTGAGCTACTGCAGCCAGCACGCCATCGCGGTGGTTCCGTTCGGCGGCGGCACCAGTGTCGTCGGCGGGCTCGACCCGATCCGCGGCGACTTCTCCGCCGTGCTGTGCCTGGATCTGCGCCGGTTCGATCACCTACTCAACCTCGACGAGGTCTCCGGGGAAGCGGAATTCGGCGCCGGAGTGACCGGGCCCGACGCCGAGCGGTTGCTCGGCGAGCGCGGCTTCTCGTTGGGCCATTTTCCGCAGAGCTTTCAGTTCGCCACCCTGGGCGGCTACGCCGCCACCCGCTCCTCGGGTCAGGACTCGGCCGGCTACGGCCGATTCGACGACATGGTGCGCGGCCTGCGGATGATCACCCCGGCCGGCGTGCTGGACCTGGGCCGCGCCCCCGCCTCGGCCGCCGGGCCGGACCTGCGCCAGCTCCTGCTGGGGTCGGAGGGCGTGTTCGGTGTCATCACCCGGGTGCGGGTGCGGGTGCATCCGGCGCCGGCAACCACCCGCTATGAGGCGTGGTCGTTCCCCGACTTCGCCACCGGCGCAGCGGCACTGCGCGCGGTCACCCAGACCGGCACCGGACCGACCGTGATCCGGCTGTCCGACGAAGCCGAGACGGGCGTGAACCTGGCCACCACCGAGCAGATCGGCGAGCAACAGATCACCGGTGGCTGCCTGGCGATCACCCTGTTCGAAGGGACGGCCGAGCACACCGAGAGCCGGCATGCCGAGACCCGGGCGGTACTGGCCGCGCACGGCGGCACGTCACTGGGCGAAGAGCCGGCGCGGGCTTGGGAACACGGCCGATTCTCCGCGCCCTACCTGCGAGATTCGCTGCTGGCCGCCGGCGCGCTGTGCGAAACGCTGGAGACCGCCACCGACTGGGCGCGCGTGCCCACCCTCAAGACAGCGGTCACCGAAGCACTGACCACCGCACTGGGCGACAGCGGGACACCCGCCCTGGTGTTGTGCCACATCTCGCACGTCTACCCGACCGGCGCATCGCTGTACTTCACCGTGGTGGCGGGTCAGCGCGGCAATCCCATCGAACAGTGGCAGGCGGCGAAAGTCGCTGCGGGCGACGCGATCATGCGGGCAGGCGGAACAATCACCCACCACCACGCCGTCGGCGCCGATCATCGGCCGTGGATGGGCCAAGAGGTGGGCGAACTGGGCGTGCAGGTGCTGCGAGCGGTCAAAGCCACGCTGGACCCGGCCGGAATCCTCAACCCCGGCAAACTGATTCCATGACGTCGCGCCAGATCAGCCGGATCACGCTGCTGACCAACCCGGCGGCCGGGCACGGCAACGCCCGGCATGCCGCCGAGCGGGCGCTGGCGCGGTTCCAGCAGCTCGGCGTCAACGTCAACCACATCGTCGGCTCAGATGCTCACCACGCACGGCAGCTCCTTGATGAGGCCCTGGCCGCCGGAACGGACGCCGTGGTGGTGGCCGGCGGCGACGGCGTCATCTCGCTGGCATTGCAGTCATTGGCGCTCGGTGAGGTGCCGCTGGGGATCATTCCGGCCGGCACCGGCAACGACCACGCCCGCGAATACGGTTTGCCCACCGGCGATCCCGAGGCGGCCGCCGATGTCGTCGCCGAGGGACAGACCGAGACGATCGATCTGGGACGCATCGTCGAAGACGGCGGCGCGGTGTCCTGGTTCGGCACCGTGATGGCCGCCGGATTCGATTCGCTGGTGAGCGACCGCGTCAACCGGATGCGCTGGCCGCACGGCCGGATGCGCTACAACCTCGCCATGGTCGCGGAGATGTCCAAGCTGCGACTGCTGCCGTTCCGGCTGACCTTCGATGACGGTGCGCCGCTGGACATCGAGCTGACGCTGGCGGCGTTCGGCAACACCCGCAGCTACGGCGGCGGCATGTTGATCTGTCCGGGCGCCGATCATGGCGACGGCTTGCTGGACGTCACCATGGTGCACTCGGGGTCGCGGACCAAGCTGATTCGCCTGTTCCCCACCGTGTTCAAAGGCACCCATGTGCTGCTCGACGAGGTGAGCACGCGGCGGGCGAAGTCGATCCGGGTGGAGTGCCCGGGGATCAACGCCTACGCCGATGGCGACTACGTGGCCCCGCTGCCGGTGACGGTGTCGGCGGTGCCCGGTGCACTGCAGATACTGCGTGCGCCCTGATCGCTCTCACGAGATCAGCGAACTCCACAGGTCGCCGAGCTGACCGACCACCTCGTCAACCCAGGTGGTGAAGTCGGCAGCCGCCGGGGCGGCCGTGTCCAGCCAGGGGAAAGCCGGGATGTAGGTGCCGCCGGGCAGGAACGGATTCAGCATCACCGACCACGACGTCGCGAAGTCGATCAGCACCTGGAAGATGTTCGGCATCGGCACCAGCGGGTGCTCCGATGGGTCGGCAGTCAAACTGGCCCAGAGATCCGCCCACGGTTTGCCGAGATCCAAGGTGAACGTCGTGCCGGCCCACGGGTAGACGTCCGAGCCGTCCGAACCGATAGTCGTACCGGGGAAACCCAACGCACCCTCGACCGCACCGTGCGGGTCGGTGATGGTCGGGCCCTCTGTCGGGAAGGTGTAGCCGTTCAGGAGTTCCGAGATCGGCACCCGCCCGTAGCCCTGCAACAGCGCCAGCCAACCTTCGAGGCTGCAGAACATGGTGTCGCACGCAGTGTGGCTCGGTATTTGGGCCTGCAGAAAGCCGATCAACTGCTCACCCAACGGCTTCGAGAACGCCGGAATCGGGATCAGCATGTCGACCACTGCCTGGATTCGCTGCGGGTCGCCGAGGTCGATGCCCCAGATGTTCGTCGCGCTCGGGACGAACCACGGGCCGCTGAAGAACTGCGCGTAGGCGAATGCGTCGATGGCCTTCAGGGCGTTGGCCGGGATGTTGATGATGGCGTAGAGCAGGTTCAGCGGCACGTTGGCCAGGTCTCCGTCAGCGGTCAACTGCACGGCGACACCTGACGTGGCGACACCTGGCGTGGTGATGATCTCGGGTGCGGCCGAGCTGGCGGTGATCAACCCGGCGGCCACCAACGGCACATTGGCGATCGCGACCGAGCGCGTCAGGGCCGACATGATCTCTCCTTGACACCGAGAAACAGCGCGCGCCGAATACGCCTCGATGGAACAGCGCAGGCGCTGAGCACAGGCCGAGCCAACAGGAACAACGGGAGACAACAGGAACAACGCGCGGCTACAGGAGCAACGCGCGAGCGAGTCTACCCTAAGAAAAAACTATCGGCGAGTTGAGCGAATCCTGTGAGCTACCCCACACCACGGCTGAGCCAAGACACCTCTGCGCCGTCGCCACCGTCACGGTAGGCCTCCAGGGCCTCATCCCAAGCGGTGCCCAGCACCGTCTCGAGCTCCGCGGCCAGCGCGTCCGCCCCGGCGGCCATCAGCGTGCGCAGGCGGTTCTCCCCGACCATCACGTCACCGTTGGCACTCATCGTCCCGCTCCACAGGCCGAGCTGCGGCGTGTGGCTGAACCGCTGGCCGTCGACTCCGGCGCTGGGGTCCTCGGTGACTTCAAAGCGCAACACCGACCAGGAGCGTAGCGCGCTGGCCAGTTGGGCGCCGGTCCCCACCGGACCGACCCAGTTGACCACGGCTCGCAGCTGTCCCGGCATGGCCGGTTGCGGCGTCCAGTTGAGCTTGGCCTGGCCGTTGCGGGCACCCAAAGCCGAGGTCAGTGCCCACTCGACATGCGGGCACACCGCCGCGGGCGAGGCATGGATGTACACCACGCCGCTGGTCACGTCGGCGAATTGATTCGTCGCGCGCATCAGTTGCTCCTTCGGATCCACGAGGGACGTCTTCCCCAACGACCTGGTGGGACCGAGCTTGAGCAATGTTGCTGCAGAAACGGGAGTGTATTCAGTGTTGTATGTGTCTATTGTGCCTTGTGTGACGCCTGTTGGCTAGTCCCGGCTGGCCGCGGCTACCACGGCGTCGGACAGCGCCGGCCATCGGCCGGTGACCCAGTCCCCGAAGTCGCGGTCGGTGAGCACCACCAGCGCCCGCTTGATGGCCGGATCAGCCCAGATCAGCGTGCCTGACTGGCCGAAGTGGCCGAAGGTCCGCGCCGAGTTGCCGGCCCCGGTCCAGTGCGGTGTTTTGCCGTCCCGGATCTCAAAGCCCAGCCCCCAGTCGTTCGGTCGCTGCGGCCCATAGCCGGGCAACACCCCGTCCAGGCCGGGAAACTGCACGCGGGTGGCCTCGGCGTGGAGCTGCGGCGACACCGTGACCGGCGTCAGCAGGTCGCCGGCGAAGGCGGCCAGGTCCGCGACGGTGGAGGTACCGCCGAATCCAGCCGCCGGCGCTCCCCCCGTCAGCCGGCTGGCCGTCATGCCCAGTGGCTCGAACACCGCCTCGGCCAGGTAGCGGCCGAATTCGATCCCGGACGCCTGCTGCACGGCTTCGGCCAGCACCGCGAAGCCGTGGTTGGAGTACACCCGCCGCGTGCCGGGTTTGGCCAGCACCCGATCAGAGTCCGCCGAGAGCCCGGAGGCGTGCGCCAGCAGATGCCGCACCGTGGCGCCCGGCGGCCCGGCCGGGGTGTCGAGTTCGACGGCCCCCTCCTCCACCGCGACCTGCACCGCCCGCGCCACCAGGGGCTTGGTCACCGACGCGAGGTAGAACGGCCGCGCGGTATCGCCATGGGTGGCCAACACCCCGTGCGGGCCGATCACGGCGGCGGCCGCGTGACCGACCGGCCAGTCGTCGAGGGCGGCGAGAGCGTCTGCGGCGGACATCGCTGGTCAGCCTAAGCGGGGACTGCGAGCGCGGCGAAGCCGGGCGAGGGGGCACCTCCCGCTCCCAGGGGTCAGGTCACCGCCATCAGCCACCGGGGCCGTCGAACCCGGTCGCCGCACGGACCGCCTTGCGGTGGGTGGTCGCGCTGCACCCGAACCAACGCCGGCAGGACCGGCTGAGCACGCTCTGCTCGGCGTAGCCGAGTTCGCGGGTCAGGTGCGCCAGGCTGATGTCGGTGTCGCGCAGATAGCGATGGGCGGCATCGCGGCGGACGCCGTCGACCAGTGCCGCAAACGTAGTCTCCTCGGCGGCCAGCCGCCGATGCAGCGTCTTGGGGTGCAGGCCCAGCTGGCCGGCGATCAGCTCCAGGCTCACGGCGCCGGTGGGCAACAGCTGCAGCGCCATCGCGCGGACCGAGCCCGCGATGCCCGGCGACTCTGCGGTGATGCCGCTGAGATAGCGCACCATCGCCTCATGCGCTTGGTCGTCCCGGTGCAGGGGGCGGTCCAGATCGACGGTACGGATGGTGAAACCGGCGACCGGCTGCGCGAAATAGGGGCGGCAGCCGAAGTAGGCCACATAGTCGCGTACCGGGGTGAGCGCTTCGTGCGGAAGGTGCACGGACAGCGGCGCATACGGAGCGTCGAACATCATCCGCATGATCCCCAGCGACACTCCCAGCGACAGCTCGGTGGTCTGCGGATGCGGCGGGGAGCGCTCGATGAGGACCTCGAACGCATAGAACGATTCGCCTGGCGCCTGCGGCGGCCCCGGCTTCCCCTCCCCTACATCGAGCCTCGCTGAACCGCCGGCCCGGGCGCCCGGCATGATGCGCGCCGCGATCGCCGGGCTGTAGGCGGACAAGAACCGCTCCACGATCGAGAAGCCGCCGCCGACGGTGGCCGCGGTGCGTGCGGCCACACCCAGCGGCCCGAAGATGCCGATGTCTTGACGGAGGGCCAGCCGGCGCCCGAAATCCGGGCAGACGGTCGCGTTCGCTGCGCCCTCGATGGCCAGGATCAACGCGCGGTACGGCACGAATACGTCGTGGGCTCCGACCGAGCCGTCCGGTATCCCGGCTGCTCGCAGCAGTGCCACGGGATCACCGCCGAGCTCGGTGACCAGCTCCGGGTATCCGGACAGCGCGGTGCCGCGCACCACCGACATGTCCGCAAATATCAAAGAAATGTCCGCAGATGTCAAGACTTCGCCCGCCCTGCGAGACATGCTGGAACGGCATTCGGCGGAAAGGAATACCCGTGAGCTTTGACACCGTGATCCGTGGCGGTCGGTGGTTCGACGGCACCGGGGCGCCGTCGGCGATCCGCAATATCGGCATCCGCGACGGACACGTCGCCGCCATCTCGGCCGAACCACTCGACGAGTCGGGATGCGACCAGGTGATCGACGCGGCCGGCAAATGGGTGACGCCCGGACTGCTCGACATCCACACGCACTACGACGTCGAGATACTGCTTGCCCCCGCGCTGTCGGAGTCGGTGCGGCACGGCGTGACCACGGTGCTGGTGGGCTCGTGCTCGCTGTCCACCATCCACGTCGACGGCCAGGACGCCGGCGACCTGTTCGGCCGGGTCGAGGCCATCCCGCGCCAGTACGTGGTCGACACCATCGATGCGCACAAGACCTGGTCGAGTTGTGCGGACTACATCGCCAGCCTGGAGAAGCTGCCGCTCGGCCCCAATGTGACGGCGCTTATCGGACATTCCGACATGCGCGCCGCGACCATGGGATTGGACCGCGCCACCCGCTCCGATGAGCGGCCCACCGCGGCCGAGCAGGCCCGCATGGAACAGATGTTGGACGAGGCACTGCAGGCAGGATTCGTCGGAATGTCCTCCCAACAGCTGCTTTTCGACAAGATGGACGGCGAGGTCTGCCGCTCGCGGACGTTGCCGTCGACGTACGCCAAGCCCAAGGAGTTGCGCCGGCTCAAGTCCAAGCTGCGCCGCAGCGGACGAATCCTGCAGGCGGGTCCGGACGTCAAGAACCCGTTCGATGTGGTGTCACAGCTGGCCCAGGCCCTGGGAATATTCCGGCGGCCGCTCAAAACCACTCTGCTGGCCGCCGCCGACGTCAAGAGCAACCGCCTGGCGATCCCGACCATCATCAAAACATCACGCCTGCTCAATAAGTTGGGCGCCAACTTCCGCTGGCAGCATCTGCCGGTGCCGTTCGAGGTGTACGCCGACGGCATCGATCTGGTGATCTTCGAAGAGTTCGGCTCGGGCGCCGAGGCACTGCATCTGCGCGAGTCACTCGAGCGGGACAAGTTGATGCGGGACGAGGCTTACCGGCGACGCTTCCGCAAGGACTACGAGAACAAGTATGGACCGCGGGTGTGGCACCGCGACTTCTTCGATGCCGAGATCGTCGCCTGCCCGGACGCCTCGGTGATCGGAAAGTCCTTCGGGCAGGTCGGAATTGAGCGCGGCGGAGTGCACCCCGTCGATGCCTTCCTCGACCTCGTCCTCGAACACGGCACCGCCCTGCGCTGGCACACCACGATCTCCAACGACCGACCCGAGGTGCTCAAAACACTCGCCGCCGAACCCGGCATCCAGATGGGTTTCTCGGACGCGGGCGCGCACCTGCGCAATATGGCGTTCTACAACATGGGCCTGCGGTTGCTGCGCCACGTCCTCGACGCCCAGCAGGCCGGTCAGTCGTTCTTGTCCGTCGAGCAGGCGGTGCACCGGCTGACCGGTGAACTCGCCGACTGGTACCGGGTCGACGCCGGTCACCTGCGCGTCGGTGACCGCGCCGATGTGGTGGTCATCGACCCCGCGCACCTCGACGACACCCTGGACGCCTACGCCGAGGAATCCTTCGAGCCCTACGGCGGGATGTCCCGGATGGTCAATCGCAACGACAAAGCCGTCAGCGCCGTGTTCATCTCCGGCCGGGCAGTGGTCCTCGACGGTCAGCCCACCAGCGTGCTCGGCACGCAACGCACCGGAAGCTTTCTGCGGGCCGACACCCGCACCCCGGCCGCGGGCGTGCCGGCCGCGCAAGCCAGCGCACCGGACGCCACACCGGCAACATAGGGTGGCCCCATGAGTCAGACAGTGCGCGGTGTGATCTCCCGCGAAAAGGGCAAGCCGGTCGAGGTGACCGACATCGTCATCCCCGACCCCGGTGCCAACGACGTCGTCGTCGCCATCACCGCCTGCGGGGTGTGCCACACCGACCTGACCTACCGCGACGGCGGTATCAACGACAGCTACCCGTTCCTGCTGGGCCACGAGGCCTCCGGCACGGTCGAGTCGGTGGGCTCGGCGGTCACCGCGGTGGCGCCCGGTGATTTCGTGATCCTGAACTGGCGCGCGGTGTGCGGACAGTGCCGCGCCTGCAAGCGCGGTCGCCCGCACCTATGCTTCGACACCTTCAACGCCTCGGTTCCCATGACGCTGACCGACGGCACCGAGCTCACCCCGGCGCTGGGCATCGGGGCGTTCGCCGACAAGACCCTGGTGCACGAAGGTCAGTGCACCAAGGTAGATCCCAGCGCTGACCCCGCGGTGGCCGGCCTGCTGGGCTGCGGCGTGATGGCCGGTCTGGGTGCGGCGATCAACACCGGTGGCGTCACCCGTGATGACACCGTCGCGGTGATCGGGTGCGGCGGTGTGGGCGACGCCGCGATCGCCGGGGCAGCCCTGGTGGGGGCCCGGCGCATCATCGCGGTCGACACCGACAACACCAAGCTGAACTGGGCGCGTGACTTCGGCGCCACCCACACCATCAATGCCCGCGAGCTCGACCCGGTGGAGACCATCCAGGATCTCACCGACGGCTTCGGCGCCGATGTGGTGATCGACGCCGTCGGGCGCCCGGAGACCTGGAAGCAGGCGTTCTACGCGCGCGACTTGGCCGGAACCGTAGTGCTGGTGGGGGTTCCGACCCCGGAGATGCAGCTGGAGATGCCACTGATCGACTTCTTCTCCCGCGGCGGTTCGCTGAAGTCTTCCTGGTACGGCGACTGCCTGCCCGAGCGCGACTTCCCCACCCTGATCAGCCTCTACCTGCAGGGCCGGCTTCCGCTGGACAAGTTCGTCTCCGAACGCATCGGGCTCAACGATGTGGAGAAGGCGTTCGGGCGGATGCACGGCGGCGAGGTGCTGCGGTCGGTCGTGGTGCTATGACCGCAGCCAGTCCGATTCAGCGGGTCATCACCCACGGCACATTCGAACTCGACGGCGGCAGTTGGGAAGTCGACAACAACATCTGGATCGTCGGTGACGATTCCGATGTGGTGGTCTTCGACGCAGCTCACGACGCCGCCCCGATCGTCGAAGCCGTCGGCGGGCGCAACGTGGTGGCGGTGGTGTGCACGCACGGCCACAACGACCACATCACGGTGGCACCGGAGCTGGGTCGAGCGCTCGACGCGCCGGTGCTGCTGCACCCCGGCGACGACATGCTGTGGCAGATGACGCACCCGGACAGCGACTTTCGGGCGGTTGCCGACGGCGACACGCTCACTGTCGGGGGCTTGGAATTGCGGGCGCTGCACACCCCCGGCCACTCACCGGGCTCGGTGTGCTGGCATGTACCGGACCTGGGCGCGGTGTTCAGCGGTGACACCTTGTTCTGCGGCGGCCCGGGGGCGACCGGCCGATCGTTCTCGGACTTCCCGACGATCTTGGCGTCGATCTCCGAGCGGCTCGGCGCACTGCCGGCCGACACGGTGGTCTACACCGGGCACGGCGACAGCACGCGTATCGGTGACGAACTGGTCCATTACGACGAGTGGGTGGCGCGCGGCCACTGACGATGCGCCGCGAGGAACGAGCGGCGAAGAGGAAGGGCCCATCCAGCCCGGCCACTGAGCGCCACTAAGCGCCACCGAGCTCAGTGCCCGCGCAGGATTCGCCGCTTCTCTTCGGCAAACTCCTGCTCGGTCAGCGCTCCCGAATCACGCAGCGCCGTTATCGTTTTGAGCTGCGCGATCCGGATCCCCTCGCCCTCCGGAACGAACCGACCGTGGCTGACGTCTGCTCCCGTGTCGGTCGTCTCCACCGACGGGCTTCGACGGGGCGCCGCCCACAGCCGGCCTGCGATCAGATTCACCAGCCCCAGGACGAAGATCACCGGAAACACCCACAGCAGCGCCGAGTGGCCGGCAGGTTTTCCGAAGGCCAGCCGCGGAGCGATGTAGGCGCCGACCTGCCCATCGGTGACGATCTGGTAGTCACCGGCCTCGGCCACGTTTATCCGCCACAACCGGCGCCGGCTGTCGTTGTTGACCGTGGTGGTCATCCCGATGCTTTCCTCGAACTCCGGATCGGGCACCCCATCCGGTGGTGTCACCGTCACGCTGATCGGTGGGACCGGCAGTCCGCCGCCAGTGGGACTTGAGATGACCCGGGTGTGAAGATTGACCGTCACCTCGCCCGCCGGCAGATGCACTCTGCCCGAGCCCGGGATCGGCACTTCGCCATAAGCGTCGTAGCGGTCCAGCACAAAGACGTTGAGAATCAGCGCGACCACGAAGCCGATCACCCCAATGGTCATCAGGCCGGCTGTCACCACGAGCGGAATGCGCCCGATCGCCCGTTGTGCGCCCACTTACGGAAGTGTGCCACGGATTGCCGATGCCGCTACGGTCAGTGGTGGATATCGATGACGGTTTCGCCGGGGTCGGAGGTGGCCATGCCAGAGTCGAGTATCGTCGTCCGCCCCGAGCCCGGCGGCGCTCCCTCGAGTCGCTTGCAGGCGGCCGGGCTGGCCCATGCGACCGGTGTTTTCGCACAGCTCGCGGCGACGGTTCCGCTGCCCGCCGCCCCGCGGCCGATCGTCGTCGCCGACTACGGGGCCGCCACCGGTTACAACTCACTGCTTCCGATCGGGGCCGCCATCGCCGCGTTCCGACGGCGAACCCGGACCGACCATGCCGTGTTGGTGGTCCATACCGACCTGCCGGACAACGACTTCACGGCGCTGTTCACGACGCTGGCTGACGATCCCGACAGCTATGTCCGCAGGGACACCGCCAGCTTCCCCTCGGCGGTAGGACGCTCGTTCTACAGCCAGATTCTGCCCTCGCAGAGCGTCAATCTGGGCTGGACGTCCTGGTCGACCATGTGGCTGCGCCGGACCGCCGCGGAGCTGCCCGAGTTCTCCGATCACGTCCATGTCGCGCACACTGACGACGACGACGCGCGGCGCGCCTACGCCCGCCAGGCCTCCCAGGATTGGCATGACTTCGTGGCGTTCCGCGGCCGGGAGTTGAGTCCGGGCGGCAAGCTGCTGGTGTTGACCGCCGCCGTGGACGCTGCCGGCCGATCGGGCTACCAGCCGCTGCTCGATGCGATCGTCGCGGTCCTGGACGAGCAGGTGCACGACGGCACACTGACGCGGGATGAAGTGGCCCGCATGTCGATTCCGGTGCTCGGCCGCACTGAGAAGGAACTTCGTGCGCCGTTCGCCCCTGCCGGGCGGTTCGAGTCGCTGACGATCGAGCGGCTGGAGGTGTTCGACGCCGAGGACCGGTTCTGGGACCGATACCTGCTGGATGGCGACGCGGCTGCGCTCGGCACCCACTGGGCCGCCTTCGTCAGCGCCGCCGTCTTCCCCACGCTGGCCTCTGCCTTGGCCGGCGGCCCCGACGATCCGCGCGCAGCCGACTTCGTGCGTCACTTGGAAGCCGGCGTCGCCGCCCGGCTCGCGAGCCACCCCGAGCAGGTGCAGATCCCGCTGGCATTGATCGTTCTTGCCAGGCAGCGCTAAGGGCTGACGGGGATCTCGGCGGTTTCCGGCGGCGAGCTCTCGGGAATCTCGGGCACGGTCGGCGGTATCGGTTCGGGGCTGGGAGCGAACGCCGGGGGCGGCTCGAAGGTCGCTGGCGGTGAGGTGGTCGTCGTCGACGACGAGACCGTCGTCAGCTCGCTGGTGCCCGGTCCGGTGTCGGCGGCACGCCGCAGCACCAAAACGGCAACCGTACCCAGCAACATCGCGACCAGCGCAGCCAAGAGCACCACCGGGACCGGCCTTCGATACCACTCCACGCCACGCCCGCCACCGATCACTTCGGGTTCCGGCGCGGCGAGCTGCGGCGGCGCGGCGGGTGCCGGGCTCGCCGGCGGCGGCGGAGTCACCAACGGTTGCAACCCCGCCTCAGGGACGCTGTCGGGCACCGGTGGTGGAGCATGCTCCGGTGGCGGCACCGACTCCGGGAACGGCGGCGGCGCCACGGTCGGCGGCGCCTTCTTCGGAACGGCCACCACATTGCCGGCAACGCTCAGCGCGGCCCCGATCGCCGCCGTCAGCTGTGGTCGCGGCGAGCTGATTACGGCGACCCCGAAGCGTTGCGACAGACCGGTCGTGACCGACGGCATGTTCGCTCCGCCGCCGACGGAGACGATCGCCGACAGCGCATCGGGACCGATTTCGTTGTCGGCCAAGGTGTTCTGCAGGACGGTGAAAAAGCCCTCGAGCGGCTGGCGCAGCGCCTCGTCGAGTTCGATACGGGTCAGCCATACGCCGCCGTGGAACCCCGCGAGTTCGGCCACCGTCTCAGATGACAGTTGCTCCTTGGCGTCACGGCACTGGCTGCGCAGCCGGGTCAGCGACCCCACCGTCGGAGGCCCGTCGCCGTTGCCACCCAGATCGGCCACCACGTGATCCAGCAACGCCTGGTCGATCACGTCGCCGGAGAAGACGGTGCTGCGCCGGGTGGCACTGATCGGTTCGAAACCGCGCTCCGCGTCGACGAGGGTGACGTTGGTTCCGCTCCCCCCGAAGTCGCACACCGCGATGATCCCGTGCTCGGGCAGGCCCGGATTCGCTTGCAGCGCAGTCAAAGCAGCCGTCGCGTCGGAGACCAGCGACACCGGATGCTGCGCCCATTCCGAAACCCGTGCCAGCGCGGTGCGCAGCGCCCCGACGGCGTCGCGTGACCAATGCGCGGGGTAGGTGACCGCTACCGCGGGCGGGATGGGACGTCCCTCGGTCACCGCATACGCCAAGGCGTGCAATCCATCTGCGAGCAGTTGCTCGGCACGGTGGGTCGATCCGTCGCTCGCCACCACGGGCCCGCCGCCGCCGACGCGATCCACGAAATCGGTCACTACGAGTCCACGGTCGTGCAGTTCGGAACTCACTGCGGAGTTCTCCGACGGCATGCCGATCTGGGAGGGCCGATCCCGGAACAGCGTCAGCACGGGCCGACGGGCGATCGCGCGATCGGCGGTAACCGCCGCTAATGTGGTCGCCCCGACGGACATCCCCAACGCGGGGCCTGTCTCTTGCGCCATGCTGTCCCATCCACGGTGTCATCCGGCGGTCAGAGCGCACCGGTCCGCGCAATTTTATCGATGAATGTTCGATATATCCGGTATTGCAGCGCTGTTGGTGCGCCGGAGAAGTCGCGCCGAGCGCTGCTGCCGACATTCGGCATCTGGTCGTATGCGAGCGCTGGGCCACCGCCCCTTGGCGTTGCCCGGTGCCGCGGCGCCGGCGCTTCCGCGAGCGTGGCCGGGGGGTGCCGCGGTGGGCAGCCCCTACCGAGCGTTCGGCGCCGGGCCGGGCCGCCGGACTGCTCACGGGTTGGCTCTGCGACGTGTCCGTCGGCGCGCTGATCGCGTCGATGCTGGGGATTCACTGCTCGCACTCCCTGTCGAGGGTGGCTTCAAAGTTTGCTCGGGAGGCATTGCCGGCGGTCATCTCGCTGACACCCGACGGTCACAAGCCGGTAACCGGAAGCCGCTTCTGAACCTATCTCAGTTGCGACTCAGATCCTGGATACGAGCTACTCAGCATGGTCCACGAGGTTCGGTCAGCTACCACCGAATATGTTCACTGCCTGGGGTGTCTGCTGCACACGGGGCGCTTCGTATGCCACCATGTACCGGTGAACCCACGACGGATCCTTCGCTCCCTCGGTGTTGTTCTGGCCCTGACTTGGCTGCTGCACAGCACCGTCGCCACCCCTCCCCCCGCCTTCGCGGATCCCTGTCCCGATGTCCAAGTTTTGTTTGCTAGAGGCACTGGCGAGGAAGTCGGCCTCGGTGAGACCGGGCAAGCATTTGTCAACTCACTACGGAACCGGCTGCCCGAGCGGCCCGTCGACGTCTACGCCATCGACTACCCGGCCACCAACGACTGGCCGACCGGCATTCAGGGCATCCGTGACGCCACCGCGCACATCGAGGCCACCGCGGCGAATTGCCCCAAGACCAAGATGGTGCTCGGCGGCTTCTCGCAGGGCGCCGCAGTGATGGGTTTCTCGACCGCTAGCGTCATCCCGGACGGGGTGGAAGGGGTCGACATACCACGGCCGATGCCCCCGGAAGTGGCTGACCACGTCGCCGCTGTGGTGCTCTTCGGCACGCCGAACGAGCGGGCGATGAATTTCCTCGGCCAACCGCCCCTGGTCATCGGCCCGGCATACACCGCCAAGACCATCCAGCTGTGTGCGCCCGAGGACCCGGTCTGCTCCGAGGGACTGAACTTCTCAGCGCACGCTCCCGGCGCCTACGATGGCATCGCGGACGAGGGCGCGGCGTACGCGGCAAACCGGCTTTAACCTCCGTTTTCGCTCCACGCGGCCGACTTTGCGGTTTGCTGATCGGCGACCCGCAGGCCAGTGGCACCAGCGAGACATGTCAGCATTTGAGGATGACTTTGCGTAACACTGTTCGCACCTTCGCTGCCGCGGTGACGCTCACCGGAGCCTTGGTGGCCGCGCCGGCCGGCCTTCCCCTCGCAACCGCAGAGCCTTGCCCGGACGCCGAAGTGGTGTTCGCCCGCGGCTCCGGTCAGCCCGTCGGGCTCGGTGACGTCGGTGACGCTTTCGTCGGCTCGTTGCAGGAGCAACTGGCGGGCGTCAACCTCAACGTCTACCCGGTCGAGTACCCGGCGAGCACCGACTACCGCAACAGCGCGGTGCTCGGCGAGAGTGACGCCACCGCCCACATTCAGGCGACGGTCGCCAACTGCCCCAAGACCAAGCTCGTGCTCGGCGGATACTCCCAGGGCGCCAGCGTCATCGCAATGTCCAGTAATGCCCTGCCGGCGCCGGTCGCCAACCACGTGGTCGCGGTGGCCCTGTTCGGCCCGCCGTCGAGCCCGTACTCCACCTCGTTGTGGGGCGGTCCCCTGCCGGTCCTCGCCTCGTCCTACCGCCCGAAAACCATCGACTTCTGCCTGACGGGCGACATCTACTGCGAAGACAGCGGCAGCGTCGTCCCGCACCTGATGTACGTGCAGGACGGCAAGACCGTGGAGGCCGCGACATTCGTGGCGAGCCGGCTCACGGCCGGCCAGAGCGTCAACTAGAACCGCTCGGCCGGACCGGCGCCGGCCGGCACGGGTTCAAGGCGGCGTCGTTCGGTCAGAACAGGGTCGGGATGCGCGCATCGATCAGATGCGGCCCCGGTTCTGCGACGGCGCGGCGGAACTGTTCGGCGAGTTCCTCGCAGGTGGTGGCCACCGTGGCCGGCACCCCGAAGCCCTCGGCGATCTTCGCGAAGTCCATGTTCGGCCGCGACAGGTCGAGCAGATCGTTAGCTTTCGGGCCGCCTCCCTCAGCGCCCACCCGGGCCAGCTCCAGGCGCAGGATCGCATACGAGCTGTTGTTGATCAGCACCGTGGTGACGTTCAGGTTCTCGCGGGCCATCGTCCACAGCGCGGAGATGGTGTAGGCCGCACTGCCGTCGGCCTGCAGCGCGATCACCGGCCGGTCCGGTGCGGCCACGGCCGCACCCAGCGCGACCGGCAGCCCCTGCCCGATCGCCCCGCCGGTGAGCGTGAGCACGTCGTGGCGTGGTGACCCGGCGGTGGCCGCGGGCAGCATCAGGCCCGAGGTGTTGGACTCGTCGGAGATGATCGCGTTGTCGGGCAGCAGCGCGCCGATCACCTGCACCCAGTTCTGCGGGGTCAGCTGACCGCTCGGCAGGTCGGGGACGGCCGCGGGCGCGGGCCGCGGCTGCACCCCGGCAGCCACCGCTTCGGCCAACTGTTCCAGCGCGGCCACCACGTCGGTCTCGAGGCCGGCCAGGTTGTGCACGACGCAGCCCTCGGGAACCAGGTCGCTGGCCTTGCCGGGATAGGCGAAGAACGACACCGGAGCCCGGGTGCCGGCCACCACCAGGTGCTTGATGCCGTCGAGTTGGAACGCGGCCTGCTCGGCCAGGTAACCAAGCCGGTCGATCGCCGGGACCCCTGCCCCGCGGACGAGCCGGGCCGGGAAGGTCTCGACCAGAGCACGCGCCCCGGTTGCGGCGACGATCCGATCGGTGGCCTCCAATGCGCGCACATCGGCGACAGCGGGCCCGCCGATCAGGATCGCCACCGGCTCGCCGCTGCCCAGCACCGCGGCGACGTCGGAGACGGCCTGTGCGTCGGGGGCGGCCGCGGGAACCGGTTCGACCGGTCCGGCCGCCTGCGCCCCGTCTTCCCAGGAGATGTCGGCGGGCAGAATCAGGTTGGCCACCTGCGCCGGGCTGGCCATCGACTCTGCGACCGCTTCGGCGGCATCGCGCCCGAGGTCGTCACCGGAGTTGGTGCGGCGCACCCAGCCGTGAGTCCAGTCGGTCAGGGGCTCGATGTCGGATTCCAGCGGTGCGTCGTACTTCTTGTGGTAGGTGGCGTGGTCCCCGATGACGTTGACCACCGGCACGTGCGCGCGGCGGGCGTTGTGCAGGTTGGCCAGGCCATTACCCAGGCCGGGCCCCAGGTGCAGCAGGGTGGCGGCCGGCTTTGCGGCCACCCGGGCGTACCCGTCAGCGGCTCCGGTCACCACACCTTCGAACAGGCACAGCACCCCGCGCATCTGCGGCACCGAGTCCAGGGCGGCCACGAAATGCATCTCCGAGGTACCGGGGTTGGCGAAGCAGACCTGCACCCCGCTGTCGACCAGGGTGGCGATCAGGGCCTGTGCTCCGTTAGTCATGTGGTTGCCTTTCTTCATGGGCACCGAAGTACGCGGGATGGGCGCGATCTTCCGCCTATAGAAGCACGCCCGGATTGAGGATCCCGGCGGGGTCGAAGGCCTCCTTGATCCGGCGCATCAGCGCAATCTTTGTCGGGTCCTCCAGCTCCAGGAAATGCTGCGTCTTGACGCGTCCCAGACCGTGCTCACCGGAGATGGCACCGCCGAGGTCCATCGCGGCCGCGAAGATGTCGTGCAGCAGCCGGTGGCGGACCTCGTCGTCTGCGCAGAACACCGCCAGGTGGACGTTGCCGTCACCGGCATGCCCGCAGCCGACCACACCGGCCCCGGCCGCCTGGGCGAATCCCTGTGCCTTGGTGAGGAACTGGTGCATCTCGGCCCGCGGGACCACCACGTCGATGACGTCGTGGGCACCGGCGGCCTTGGCCGTCCAGAACGCCTTCTCGCGGGCCTCGATCAGGGCATGCGCTGAATTGCCCTCCAGCACATAGACATCCTCGGCGCCGAGCGTGGCGAGCAGTTCGCCCAGCATGGCCACGTCGTCGTCGAGGCGCTCACGGTCTCGGTTCTCCACCCCCACCACCAGGTAGGCCTCGGCGCTCTCACGCACCGCGTCGGGGATCCCCAGGTTCAGGTTCTGCGAGTAGCTGATCGCCGCCAGGGTGAGCTTGTCGACGTATTCGAGGATCACCGGGTCCACTCCGCTGCGCACCACCGCGGGAACGGCGCGCATCACCGCGGGCAGATCGCGGAACGGCGCCAACAATGTGGCGGAGTGCCCGAGCCGAGGGTAGAGCCGCACGGTGACCTCGGTAGCCAGCGCGCAGGTGCCCTCCGAGCCGATGATCAGCTGAGTCAGGTCATAACCGGTGGACAGCTTCGTGATTCGCCCACCGGTGCGGATCAGCTCGCCGGTCGGCAACGCGGCCTGCAGGCCGAGCACATTATGCCGCGTCACCCCGTATTTGACCGCGCGCATACCGCCGGCGTTGGTACCTACGTTGCCTCCAACGCTGGCGGACAGCTCCCCGGGGAAGACGGTGTACATCAGCCCCGCCTCGGCCGTGGCGGTGTCGAGGTCGGCCAACGTGACGCCGGGTTGCACCACCGCAACCTGATTGTCGGTGTCGATCTCCAGGATCGCGTTCATCTGCTCGAAGGAGATCAGCAGTCCGTCGGGGCACGGCCGCGCGCCGGCCGACATGCCGGTGCCCGAACCGCGGGCGGTCACCGGAACTTTCGCCTCGGTTGCCGCGGCCAGCAACGCCGCAACCTGCTCGGCGGTCTGCGGGCGGGCGACGTAGCTCGGTGTCACCGGTGCTCCGACCAGCGCCTCGTCGTGGGCGTAGTCGGGGCCGATCTGCTCGCCGGTCAGCAGTGCGCCGGCCCCGACGATGTCGGCGAACTTGCGCGCGGCCGCAAGGGATGAGCTGTCTACCGTGGCCATCCGTCCCTACTTTCCAAATCCGGCGTCACGCAACGCCTGAGCCATCGACCCGCCTGCCGGTGCCGCATCCCGACGCCCGGCACTGTTGCCGGGACGCCGCCCACGATTCTGCTTGGCGTTGTCACTGCGCGCAGCCGGTTTGGCACCCGGGCCCCGGGAGGATGCGGCGGGCTTGTTCGCCGGCTTGTCCCCCAGCCGCAGGGTCAGCCCGATGCGCTGGCGGTCGACGTCGACATCGACGACTTTGACCTTCACCACCTGACCGGAGCGCACCACCTCGTGCGGGTCGGAGACGAAGCGGTCCGCCATGGCCGAGACGTGCACCAGACCGTCCTGGTGCACCCCGACATCGACGAAAGCTCCGAAGGCAGCGACGTTGGTGACCACCCCTTCCAGCACCATGCCCACCTTGAGGTCGGCCACCTTCTCCACGCCCGCGGCGAACGTCGCGGTGGAGAACGCCGGCCGCGGGTCCCGACCGGGCTTCTCCAGTTCAGCGAGGATGTCGGTGACGGTCGGTACCCCGAACCGGTCGTCGGCGAAGTCGCCGGGTTGCAGCGATCGCAGCGTTCGTTCGTCGCCGATGATCTCGGCCAGCGAGACGCCCGCGCGGTCCAGGATGCGCCGGACCACCGGGTAGGCCTCGGGATGCACCCCCGAGGAATCCAGCGGGTCGTCGCCGTCGCGGATGCGCAGGAACCCGGCGCACTGCTCGAATGCCTTGGGGCCCAACCGTGGCACGTCGAGCAGGGCGGCCCGGTTGCGGAAGGGCCCGGCCTGGTCGCGGTGCGCCACGATCGCTTCGGCCAGCGACTCCGACACCCCTGACACCTTGGCCAGCAGCGGGGCCGAGGCGGTGTTGAGGTCCACACCCACGGCGTTCACCGCGTCCTCGACCACCGCATCGAGGCTGCGCGCCAGGGTTCCCGGTGTCACGTCGTGCTGGTACTGGCCGACGCCGATCGACTTCGGTTCGATCTTGACCAGTTCGGCCAACGGATCCTGCAACCGTCGCGCGATCGACACCGCCCCGCGCAGCGTCACGTCCAGGTCGGGAAGCTCATGGGCGGCATAGGCCGACGCCGAGTACACCGACGCGCCGGCCTCACTGACCATCGCCTTGACCGGTGCCGGGGCGCCGGCCGCCTTGAGGTCGGCGATCAACTCGGCGGCCAAGGCGTCGGTCTCGCGCGACGCGGTGCCGTTGCCGACCGCGATCAGGTCCACACCATGGCGGGCGACCAGTGCGGCCAGCGCCGCCTTGGCCTGATCCCACTGCTTCTGCGGTTGGTGCGGGAAGATCGCGCAGGTGTCGACGACCTTGCCGGTGCCGTCGACGACGGCGACCTTCACCCCGGTACGAAAGCCCGGGTCGAGACCGAGTGTGGTGCGGTTGCCCGCCGGCGCCGCCAACAACAGGTCTTTGAGGTTCTTGGCGAACACCGCCACCGCGTCCTGCTCGGCACGCTGGCGCAACCGCATCCGGGCCTCGACGGCCGCCGAGAACGCCAGTCGGGTGTCCCATGCCCACCGCACGGTGTCGGCCAGCCAGGGCGTGGCCGGGCCGGGCGCGGTCATGTTCACGCCCAGCGATTTGGCGACCATCGCCTGGTAGGGCTCGTTGTCGCCACCGTCGAAGGCCAGCGCCAGGGCGTCTTCCTTCTCGCCGCGCAACACGGCCAGCACCCGGTGCGACGGCATGGTCTCCAACGCTTCACTGAACTCGAAGTAGTCCCGGAATTTTTGTGCCGCAGCACTTTTCGCTGCCTCTTCGGAGCGCGGCATGGTCCGCAGTGACCCTGCCGACCAGAACTTCTCCCGGACCGCGCCCACCAATTCGGCGTCCTCGGCGGCACGTTCGACCAGAATCGCGCGCGCACCCTCCAGTGCGGCCGCGGTGTCGGCGACCGCCTCTCCGGTGTACTCCGCAGCGAGCTGCTGGGGGTCCAGGGTGGGGTCGGCGAGCAGCCGGTCGGCCAAGGGCTCCAGGCCCGCCTCGCGCGCGATCTGCGCCTTGGTGCGGCGCTTGGGCTTGTAGGGCAGGTAGATGTCTTCCACGCGGGCCTTGGTGTCGGCCGACAACAGCGCGGCCCTGAGCTCGTCGGTGAGCTTGCCCTGCTCCTCGATTGAGGACAGCACCGCGGCCCGACGGTCGTCGAGCTCACGCAGGTAGCGCAGCCGCTCTTCCAGGGTGCGCAGCTGCCCGTCGTTGAGGCTGCCGGTGACCTCTTTGCGGTAGCGGGCGATGAACGGCACCGTCGCCCCCTCGTCGAGTAGCGCGACGGCCGCCGCGACCTGCCGTTCGGCTACTTCCAGTTCGTCGGCAAGGCGGGCATTCACCGGTTTGAGGGTCACGTTCGCGGTCACGCCGACGGACCCTACCGAACGCCGCTGACAGTTCCTGGGTGCGGCACGGCGCGACTTTTCACTGCGCGAAGGGCGGCTACGATGCCGTCCACGTCGGCCTCGGCCGAACATCGGTACCGACAGGATTACAACCGGTGAAGCACTCGACGGCCGGCTCTATCCACAGTTGCCCGATTCATCCACAGACAACAATTTGACCTCCGATATTCGAACATCTGTTCGATACATTGGAGACATGTCCGATCAGGTCCTTCCTCCCGCCGCAGCCGCCCGTGCGGCCATCCGCGCGGACCTGGCTCTGATCGACGACGCCCAGGCCCGGCTCCGTGGCGCTGACACCGACCTGGTCGGCAATGCGTTTCGCGTGGAAGTCGCCGAACACCTCGAAACTCAGCACCGCGTCAATCGCGGCTTGTCCTACCGCATCTTCGGCGAGATCGCCGACCCCGCCGACGGCGCCGAGGACCCCCGACTGCCCGCTGACACCAAGATCACGGACCTGCTGTGGTCGCGCCTGCGTATCACCCGGGCCGAGGTCCGACGCCGATTCCGCGTCGCCGCCCGGATCCGGCCGCGGCGCAACCTGACCGGACCGCCGGCCCCGCCGGAGCTTGCCGAAGTCGCCGCCGCTGTCGAGGACGGCCGTATCGGTGACGACCACATCAAGGCGGTCACCAAGGCCCTCGACGAACTGCCCGCGAAGGTCGCACCGGCCGATCGCGCGGCCGCCGAACGCACCCTGGTGCGCCACGCCTCCGAGCAGGACGCCGCCTTCGTGACCGCGATAGGGCACGCGATCGCCGATCACCTCAATCCCGACGGCAACTTCACCGACGAAGACCGGGCACGGCGGCGCAATCTCGTCCTGGGCCGCCAAGGCCCCGACGGGATGAGCTCACTGTCCGGCTGTATCGACCCCGAAACCCGCGCCTACCTCGAGGCAGTCACCGCCGCGGTTCGCCCCGGCCACCGCCAGCCCGAGGGCGCTCAAGAACGCGATACCCGCTCGTCGGGGCAACGCGACCACGACGCACTGAAGCTGGCCCTGCGCCATGGCATCGAGTCCGGTGCGATGGGCACTCACCGCGGTGTACCGGTGACGGTCATCGTCACCACCAAACTCGCCGACCTCGACCAGGCGGCCCGCGCCATGGCCAACCCGGAGATCCCGATGCCGGGACCTGCCCGCACCGGTGGCGGCAGCCGCCTACCGATGCGTGATCTGATCCGCATGGCAGCCAACTCGATTCACTACCTGGCGGTCTTCGACAACCACTCCGAGCGGCCGCTGTATCTGGGCCGCAGTAAACGGATCGCCACCCTGGATCACCGGATCATCTGCCACGCCCGCGACCGCGGTTGCACCAGACCGAACTGTCCGGAGCCCGGCTACCACTGCGAGGTTCACCATTCGACCGACTGGGCACGCGGCGGCCGCACCAACGCCGACGAGCTCTACTTCGCCTGCGGCGGCGACCACGGCGGTGCCACCCGTGGCGATCTAGAGACCGTGGTCACCGAGCAAGGTCGACTGGCCTGGACCGACGGCACCAGCCCACCACGCATCAACCACCTGCATCACCCGGAGGAACTGCTCGACGACGATCTCGACGACGGCCCAGATCCATAGCCGCGACCTCAGGTATCGCGGCCCGAACCGCGAGAAGATGGCACCGTGACGACCTACGCCGAGATCCGCAACAACGCGCCGCTGTGGCCGGGCGTGATGGACCGCTCGCTGCTGGGCAACCGGCAGGCGCAAGCCGCGTTGTATCTGGCCGACATGGCCAAGCGGGGCAAGTGGAGCACGGTGATCCGGGAACTCGACCGCGGTGATCACGTGGTCGATACCAAGTCGTGGCGGCCCGGCGGCAAGACCTGGTTGACGGTGCTGCATCAGGCCGGCTGGCATGGCGCGTCTCCCGACGTGGCGACCTGGCTGATCGAGCAGGGTGCGCTGCGCTCGCAACCGGATGCCGCCGGTCGGACCGCCTATGACCTGGCCGTCGAGCACCAACGGTCGGCCGAACTGCTGGAGGTGCTCAAGCCTCCTCCGGCCGCCCTCGAACACGACCGGATCGCCGCGCTCAACTTCCAGCTCACCGCCGTGCTCGACGACCTGATCCAACACCTGTTTCGCGGCGGCGACCTGCGCCAGATGCTCCGCTATCCCCCGGTCGAGGTGCTGCACGAGCTGCCCGGAAAACAACTGTGGTTCCCGGTGCCCTACCTGTGGGGCGGGTTTCGGATCGGTCTGCACGATAACGACATCGAAGTGATCGGCGGTTATCGAGAACTCGACCCGGTCGGCGATGTGCACGTCGCGACGGTCGGCTACCTCATCACACCCGAGGGGCCGTCGCAGGTTTACGAAGGCTACGAGTGACCGCTGATCTCGCGCAACTGTCCCTTGGCGATCTTGCCGCCGGATGAGCGCGGCAACTCGTCGATGACGACAAGGCGTTCCGGCAACAGCTCTTTGGACACCCCGAGCGCCAGCAGGTGTTCGACAAGCTCGGCCAATTCCAAGGTGCCGGCGCCCGCGCGCGCCACCTCCGCGAGTTCGGCGTAGACGCACACCCTCTCGCCGAACACCTCGTCGCGCATCGGCACCGCGGCGGCCACCGCGATCGCCGGATGGGTCATCACCGCGTCTTCGACCTGGGCGGCGCTGATGTTCTTGCCGCCGCGCAGAATGAAATCCGACGTCCGGCCGGTGACGCTGAGATAGCCGTCGGCGTCGATCTCGCAGATGTCGCCCATCCGCATCCAGCCGTCGGCGGTGAACAGCTTGTCGTGATCAACTCCGTTGAGATAGCCGAGGCTGGTGGCCGGGCCACGGCAGGCGGGCTGCCCCCGGCCGGTGTCGGTCACGTCGGTGTTGCCGTCCTCGCCGCCGAACAACCGGACCGCCATCTCGGGCACGATGCGCCCACCGGTGCGCAACCGCCGCTGCAACGTGTCGTCGAGCGTGGTGGCGCTGAGCACGCCGGTCTCATTGGATCCGTAGAACTGCAGGATTTTCGCGCCGGTCAGCTCCTCGAACTCCGCGGCCGGCCGGTAGGGCAACGCCTCGCCGCCGGTGAACACCACCCGCAACGAGCTCAAGTCGAACTCGCGGCTGGCCGGATCCGCCATCATCATGGTCAATTGAGTGCTGACACAGCACAATACGGTGACCCGATGACGAGCTATCGCGGCACAGGTCGCGGCTGCGGTGAAGCGGTCCAACAGGATTGCCGTGGCGCCGAGGTGGATCGGAGTGGTGTGGCTGGTCCAGAGCCCGAAGCCGAACGGCGTGGGAATGACGGGCAGGAAGACGTCGTCGTGACTCAACCGCCCGTTGGCGACGGCCAGCTGGTGAAAGTAGTGCCAACGGTTCTGGGTGTGCACCACACACTTGGGCAGCCCGGTGGTACCGGAGGTGGAGTTGATCAAGAAGACGTCATCGGCGCCGAGTTGCGGACCCGGTACGCCGATTTCGGCGGCAGCCTGCAGCTCATCGATGCTCAGCGTCGCGATCTCGAGTCCTGCCGCGGCGGCGTGCCGCTGCTCATCGGTGATCAGTAGCCGGGCCTGCGAAGCGGCCAGAATCGCAGCCACCTCACGAGTTCCGGCCCGGGCACCGATACCGACCACGATCGCCCCGCAGCGCTCGATCGCCACGAACAGCACATGGATGGCCACGGCATCGCGATGCCATACCGCGATCCGGTCTCCGGTGCGCACTCCGGCTCCGGCCAGCCGCGCCGCCAATGCGTCTGCCGCGGTGTCGAATTCCTGCCACGCCAAGCCCGCGCCGAGATAGTCCAGATAAGCGTCCCGGGCAGGGAATCGTCGGGCGTTGCGGCGCACCGCATCCGACAGCGTGGTCTGCGACCACCAGCCGACGGCGTGATACCGGGCGGCCTCGACGGCGGTGTAAGCCGGTGTATCCCAGTGAGGCACGGGCCGCCTCCGATCAGTCAGTAGATGTAGTCTTCGCCGCTCGCTCGCACGGTGATGTCACTGATACTGATGCCCCAGGGCTGGTCGATGACGTGCACCACCGCCTCGGCGAGGTCTTCGGGGGTGATCAGCCAGTACTTCACCGAGTCGATGTCGGTCTGCTCAGGCTCCAAGGTGCCCTCGGCGAACGCGGTGACCGACCGCATGTAGCTCTCACCGCGTGATCCCACGATGCCCATGATCGCGGAGCCGTTGACCACGCCGCTGCCGAGATTGGTGCCCAGCACACCGGTCGGCTTGACCGTGGTCACCTTGATCTTCCCCTTCGCCTCGCTGCGCAGCGAGTCCGACAGGACGGCGACCGCGGCCTTGGTCGCGCTGTAGACCCCCGAGCCGGCCACACCGGCGTTGCCGTAGATCGACGAGATGTTGACGACGTGGCCGCGGCCTTGGGCGATCATCTGGTCGTAGACGGCCGAAATGCCGTTCACCACGCCCTTGATGTTGATGTCGATCGCCCGGTGCCAGTGCTGCCAGGCCTTGTCGTGATCGGCGAAATAGGCCAGCGGCATCACGCCGGCATTGTTGACGATCACGTCCACCGCGCCGAAGGTCTGCACCGCGTGCTGCACGGCGGCCTTCATCTGCTCGATGTCGGTGACGTCGGCGACCTGATGGCTGCCCGACAGGCCGGCCGCGCGAATCCCGTCGAAGACGGCCGCAAGGTTCTCGGCGCCGATGTCGACGCCGACCACGTGGGCTCCGGCGGCGGCGCACTTCTCGGCGATCAGTTTGCCGAATCCACCGCCGGCACCGGTGATGACGACGACTTTATCCTTCAGGTGCTGCGACATAGTCGGCCAGTTTAGGTGGCCGCTGTCGCCCCGGGTGTCACCGCCCGATTTGCTCGGCGACAGGCCGGGCGTTCGAACGCCCGCCGACGGGATTGGAAGCTATGGTCACTTCGTGAAGCGTCGAACGGCACTGGGGCTCCCCCTTCTGCTGGCGGCGGGTCCCACTTTGAGCCGGCTCCCGCTCGCCGGCGCGGACCCCGGCCGGTGGTCGATCGACCGGGTTAATCGCTGGTATCAGGCGCAGGGTTGGCCGGTCGGCTCCAACTACATCACCTCCACCGCGGTCAATCAGCTCGAGATGTTTCAGCCGGGCACCTTCGATCTGCGGCGGATCGACTCCGAGTTGGGCTGGGCCCGATCGGCGGGGTTCAACACGGTGCGGGTGTTCCTGCACGACCAGCTGTGGGCCGCCGATCAGCGGGGCTTCCAGTACCGTCTGGGCCAGTTCGTGGCGGTCGCGGCCCGCCACCGCATCAAGCCGATGTTCGTGCTGTTCGATTCCTGCTGGGACCCGCACCCCAAGGCTGGGCCACAGTTGGCCCCGCGAGTCGGCATCCACAATTCGCGATGGGTGCAAAGCCCCGGTGCCGACCGACTGGGTGACCGCAACTACTACCGCACCCTGCGGGACTACGTCACCGGCGTGATGACCCAGTTCCGGTACGACGAACGGATCCTGGCCTGGGACCTGTGGAACGAGCCGGACAACATGGCCCGCGAATACAGCGCCGTCGAACGGTCGGACAAGCTGGATTACATCAGCGACCTGCTGCCGCAGGTGTTCAGTTGGGCCCGGTCCGTCGATGCGCGTCAGCCGCTGACCAGTGGGATCTGGGAGGGCTCGCGTCAGGGCAGCACGATCGTCAACACCCAACTGGGCAGCTCCGACGTCATCACGTTCCACTCCTACGACAAGCCGGCCACATTCAGTGACCGCATCGCCGAATTGGCGCCCCTGGGCCGGCCGATAATGTGCACCGAGTATCTGGCTCGTACCCGCGGCAACACCATCGACGGGATTCTGCCGATCATGAAGCGCCACAATGTGGGCGCCTACAACTGGGGCTTCGTCGCCGGGCGAACCCAGACCTACCTGCCGTGGGACTCCTGGGACAATCCCTACACCGCCGAGCCGCAGGTCTGGTTCCACGATCTGGTGCAACCAACCGGGCGCGCATACCGGAATCTGGAGATCCTGACGATCAGCAACCTCACCGGCCGCTGACCGGCAACGTACCCGGCACGCCACCAGGGAATCGGGCGATGTTGGCGCTACCGGCTGATAGCGGCGCGGTTCAGTGATGAAATCATGGGCGGCAATGTCGTGGTGAGGAGTCGGTGATGAGCGAGACCGCGTCGGGTCCGCGGGCTGGGTCACGGGTGGGGCGTTATCTTCTCAAACAACTGCTGGGACGCGGCACCACCGGTTCGGTCTACGAGGCGGTCGACACACACAAGGACCGCACCGCCGCGCTCAAACTGCTGGCGCCGGCGTTGGGCGGGAATCCGGCGTTCCGCGAGTGGCTGCAGCGCGAGGTGCTGGTCGTCGGTCGGGTGCAGGAACCGCACGTGGTGCCGGTTCGCGACTACGGCGAACTCGACGGCCAGGTGTTCATCGATATGCCGCTGGTGGCCGGTGACGACCTGGCCGCGGTGCTGAAGCGCAACGGGGTGCTGCCTCCCTCACGTGCGGTGAACGTGGTGTGGCAGGCGGCCTCGGCCCTGGATGCCGCGCACAGCGCCGGGGTCATCCACCGCGGCATCAAGCCGCGCAACATCCTGCTGACCAGTGATGATTTCGTCTATCTGGTGGATTTCGGATTGGCCGGCGCCCCCGGTGCCGAGGCGGCCGATGCCGAGAACGCCGGTGCCCGCTGGAAGTACGCGGCGCCGGAGCTGTTCTCCGGCAGTGATTTCGGGCCGGCCGTCGACGTCTATGCGCTGGCATGTGTGCTCTACCAGTGCTTGACGGGTTCTCCGCCGTACCGCGCCGACAGCCTCAAGATGCTGGCCAACGCGCATCAGAACAAACCGATTCCGCGGCCCAGCCTTGCCGGCGCCACCATCCCGGCCGGCTTGGACGAGGTCGTCGCCAAAGGCATGGCCAAGGACCCGCAGGAGCGTTATGCCAGCGCCGCGGAGCTGGCGACCGCGGCCTATCAGGCGCTCAGCGCGCCCGACCAGCACCGGACGCTGCAGATCTATGAGACCAGCCAGCAGTCCACCCCGCCGCTGATCGAACCGTCACAGCCGAGCGCGCCGCCGGTGGCGGCGACCGAGGTGGCGGCGGCCGAGGTGGCGGCGGCCGAGGTGGCGGCGGCCACCCCGCCGGTGCCCCCCGCTGCGGCGGCCGAGGATCCCCCGGCCCCGGTGCGCGAGGTGCCGGCGGTACCCGAGGTGCCGTCGACCACGCCGCCGGTCCCGCC